>JBEKSO010000519.1:0-2728 GCA_049516935.1 Thermoguttaceae bacterium | reverse complement strand
GGCAAAATCGAACCATTGGCCGCCGAACACATCCGCACCACGGGCATAAAAGGGCTGGACATCCTGCCTGCCGGTCCCCGGCCCAGCAACCCCGCCGAGTTGCTTGCCGGGCCGAGGTTCTCCCAACTATTGTCCTGGGCGGAATCGGTATACGACATGATCCTCATCGACACCACGCCCGCCCTTCTCACGGCTGATCCCGCTATTATCAGCCGCGTGGTCGACGGCGTGGTGATGGTCATCAAGCCGGCCAAAAATCGTCGTCGCCAGGTGATGCGCGTGGTCGAACGCTTTACCATGCTTAAACTCCCCATGATGGGACTAATTGTCAACGCGGCCGGTTCGGAAAGCGAAGACGCCTATTACAGCTACCGCGACTATTACGTCGACAGCTATGGATATTACGGGGCGGAAAACGACGAGGAGGATTGGCAGGATGATAGATCGTCCGAGGAGATGTGCAAGCCCATGAAACGCAAATCATCCCCCAGCGCCGGCCAGGAAAATGAGCTTCGGCCCCTGAGCATTCCGAAACGTGTCGCGTAGCAGAAACTAACGGCAAACGCCCGGTAAATTTAAGATGTACAATCAACGCGGCAATTTGCTGACATCGCGGCATGCTCATGCCCAAGCGCCCGGCGCCGGCGCCTTAAGCGCGCTTTTGCTGAATATTATCGACGGCGGTTTGGCCGGAGTCGTCTTCCTTCTCCCCTTTGTGATGGGCGGGCGCCATCCCTTGGGACAATTGATCCTGGCCGCGCTGGCTGCGGTCACCGGCCTGGCTTGGGCCATCCGCCAAAGTCTCCGCTCTGATCCCGCCTGGCAACCTACTTGGATTCTGGGGTTGATTTCCGCGGGCGTGATCCTGATCATGCTGCAAACCATACCTTTGCCTCCACCGGTACTCCAACTGCTCGCTCCAAGCCAAGCAAATATCCTGCCGCTGTGGAATGCCGCCCAGGCGGATTCGGCATCGTTAGGCAACTGGCACACCATCTCCTTCGCTCCGGAGGAGACGAGCGCGAACCTTGTGCTGGCGTTGTCCTACGGAATATTGTTTTTCGTAACGGCAGAGCGCATCAAGGCCATTGAAGACGTGGAGCGCCTTTTGCGGTGGTGCGCACTCTCGGCGACGTGCATGGCGGTGTTTGGACTGGCTCAATATCTCGCCGGTAATGGAAAGTTCTTTTGGTTCTACGCTCATCCCTTCACCAACACATTCAACGCAGCAAAGGGCAGCTTTACCAATAAAAATCATTTTGCACATTTTCTTGCCTTGGGAGTCGGACCCTTGATTTGGTGGTTGCTGCATGCTTCTCGCCGCATGCGGTCTGGAATACACGGCGCGGACTGCATGCCCGCGGCCGCCGTGGACACACCCAAAACCGCCCGCCGACATTCGTCCAGCCGCAGCCGCGCGCCGACGGACGCCCTCGGGCACCCACGAGCAGCCTTGGCCGGCATGGTCGCGTCGGCCGGCATGATCAGCCGGTTGGGCGGCACTCGCGCCAATCGCTCGAATGAATTAAAAACCTATATCTTGGGATTGGCATTGGCCGTGGTCATGTTTGCCGGACTGATGTCCCTTTCTCGCGGCGGAATGGCGGCCTTATTCATCGCCGCGCTGGTATCAGCGGCAGTATGCTGCCTAGCTTCCTCCGCCGCCGGCCGGTTTTTAGGCATTATGTTGGCCGCTTGCCTGATCATCGGCGCCGCACTGGCTATCTTCGGCTTGGACAACGTAGGCCGCCGAGTGGAAACATTAACCCACGGCGCGGCCGAACAGAATGAATGGTCCGGAGGAAGAATAACCCTCTGGACCCGCGTAGCCCGGGCAATCCCCGACTACTTTTGGCTCGGGGCCGGCGCCGGTACTTTCAACCAAGTCTATCCGATATATTCCGACGGCTCACTGGACGAATCCATTGAATATACCCATGCAGAATGCTCTTATCTGCAAGATTTACTGGAAACCGGCGTAATTGGTTTGGGGCTTGCGCTGGCTTGCATCGTTTGGTGGGGCTCCTGGTGCGCGGCCGGATGGAAAGGTTCCGAGCGACTAAAAATATGCGCGGGCGCCATCGCAGGCGCCTTGGCCGCCGGAACGGCCCAGGCCCTGGTCGATTTCGTATGGTATGTGCCGGCTTGCATGGCAATTATGGTTATTTTGGCGGCCTGCGCGCTGCGTGTAAGCCAATTTGCCTCCCCCAGGGCGATTCTAGTTAAACCGGTTCCCATGCACCGTTTGGCGGCCGTGACCGCCGCAATCGCCCTTATCCCGGCTGGCGCGTGGATGATCCACAACCGCATCGGTCCGGCCATCGCGCAGCCTTACTGGGAAGAATATCTTACCGCTCTTGAAGCTAATTCACCTCAACAGCCCGCTGCCGACGGCGCCGATTCAACAGTGCGCCATAATGCCGACAATGACGCGCAGGCCAGAGAGAATAAATTGATCGACTGCTTGGAAAATGTAGTCTATTGGCAGCCGAACCATTCGTCCGCGCACCTAGCCTTGACCGAAGCCCATCTGCGTTTGTTCGACGTCTTGCAGGCGAACTCGCCCAATCCGATGACGCTGACAAATATCCGCGACGCCGCGCTGGATTCGGATTTTTCCTCGCCGCAAGCCCTGCACGCCTGGCGTGCCCGTGCAGTGGGCGAGCATTGGGTGCACTTGGACGCCGCATTGCGTCATACCCGATCGGCGCTTTCACTCTGCCCCTTA
>JBEKSO010000518.1:0-2739 GCA_049516935.1 Thermoguttaceae bacterium | reverse complement strand
GCAGACTATCGCCCAATTTTTTGGCGTGCTAGCAGGCGTGCTGGTTTGCGTGCCGATTTATACGATCATCGTGAGGACGCCTGTTTTCGATCCCAAGGCACCCTCCGAGCAGGTGGCGAGCCAAAGCCCAAAAACCGGCGAGTCCGCCGATTCCGTGAAGGGAGATGCAGAATCGCCGCGTGCCACTGGCTCAGCCAGTGCCACCCTCACAACTCCGGCACAGGACAATTCGGCTGACAATATGCAAACTAATTTACTTACCAAGGAATTTCCCGCCCCTTCGGTCGCCGTCTGGAAAAGCGTGGCCGAACTACTTGCCGAAGGTGTTGATAAATTGAAGAAGGGTACGGTAATCGGCATGATTATCGGCGGGATCCTGGGCATACTTATTTCGCTGGCCGAAGAGTTTTTGCCCAAGCGCTATGTAAGATGGGTTCCCTCGGCCACGGGCCTGGGCATCGCGGGGGTTATCCCGGCTTATAATTCCATTTCCATGTTTATTGGCGCCTTTGCGGCCTGGATTTGGATGAAAATTCACAGCAAAAGCGCGGAGAGGTTCGTTATTCCCGGTTCCTCCGGGCTGATCGCCGGTGAATCGCTGACGGGCGTAACAATAAGCATCTGGCAGGCCGCGCCCACGATTGGACCCGCCATTTGGCGATTCTTTTTCCACTAAAACTACTTCTCTAAAAAGCATTGTAGGCTGGCTAAATTACAGGTATGGTTACGCCGTTGCTCATTATTGCCGGTTGAGACGTGGTTTTTTCCATTTCTTTTCAGTTTTCGCTTTGCAATTATTTTTCCGTCAAGTAGAATTAAATTGTGGCGTTGCGAAGGTCTTTTTTCATTAAATTCTTTTTCGACGCTTACTTAATTAGGATTTTCCTGCTCTGTTCGGGCTGCGGAGTAATCCGCGCACCCTTATAGGCAGATCATCAAACAGGTACCGTAGCGACAAAATATCGCTACAAGGGGCCAGGTGCATACAACGGCATAACCTCCGAAGTATGTTGCCTGGCCCCGCTTTTTTTATTACAAACATATTTCCGTGTCCGAATTCGAACAACAACGACACAAAACACCGGCGCAATTAGAACGCCCTCGCGAGCTGATTGTGGCGTGCGAGCCCATGCGCAGCAACGTTAATCTTTCCCGAATCGTCAGGGCTGCCGGGTGTTGCGGGGTAAAACGGGTAATCTGCTGCGGCAATGCCAAGGTAGTCGGCAAAATCGCCCGCGATGCCGGCGAGGTTGTCGAGATCGAGGTCCATCGCACCCTGCCTCCGGTGCTCAAAAAACTCCGCGATGAGGCATTTCAGTTAATCGGCCTCGAGCAGACCAGCAATTCCAGCTTGCTCTATGAATTCCCATTCCAGCGGAAAACCGTTTTGGTGGTTGGCAACGAACGCTCTGGCATCGGCGAGGAGGTCTTGACACTCCTCGATCGGACCGTGGAAATTCCCGTTTACGGCCTTCCTTATGCCCACAACGCCGCCACTGCCGCTGCCATGGCCCTGTACGAATACTGCCGGCAGTTCCCAAGGGGATAGTGATTAATTGCTTAACCGCTTATTATATATGAAGTTATACCGTTGCTTGGAAAATATCGTACTGTTAATTAATATCAGAAAGCCCTGTAGAAGAATACTTCCCTTAATATTTTTCCTGTTGTTAATGTTAAACAGGTTTTCTTGAATCTGCTAGAAATAGCCGCAATATGTCCGGTTTACGTGTACGAATATCGAACTTGGTGCAATGCTGTCCGATTCGAGCCGCAATTTTGATTCCTGCGGCGATATATTTTATTTCATTCTTCTGTTTTCTATACGATGAACACAGTCTGTATAGCTTTCCCTTGGACGATGCGTGGATCCATCGAGTGTATGCCCGATCGTTTTCCCTGGGACACGGCTTCCAATACAATGAAGGCATACAAGAGGCAGGATCAACAAGTCCTTTGTGGATTATCGTTACGGCCCCTGTGCACTTGGCCGAGCCGCTAGGCACAAATGCCGTTGTCCTGTTGGTCAAAGTTATAGGCGTACTACTTGGACTAGCAATAATTTGGGCAACTGCAATCATTGCCCGCGAACTGAGCTCGTCGGAATGGATAGGCTGTTTTGCCGCCTCGCTGTTGGCCTGGGACCCGCGACTGTTGTTCTCTGCGCTGTCCGGCATGGAAACACTATTGCTCGTGGCCCTTTGGACCTGGGCTTGTGTAGCCATTTTGCGGGGGCGCTATGTTTTGTCCTTGGTCTTGTTCGGCCTAACCGCCGTCACTCGGCCCGAAGCGGTAGTAATTCTCCCGTTCTCTATTTTAGCCGTTATCAATTTAATTCATCACAAAGGAATTAATCTTTGGACTTTGGCGGCAAGCATAATTCCGATTGTGCCTTTTCTGCTTTGGATGCAATTTTGCCGATCGGTTACTGGGAATTGGCTCCCTAATACGTATTATTTGAAAAGCAGTAGTTTCCATCTTGGATTTTCTCAGTTGCAAATTGCATGGCAGGCGTTATCTCAGCACGGTTTCGCTTCGCTTTGGGTATATTTTCTGGGATTGATTATGTGCGTCACCTTCATCAAACCCAAACGAAGTTATGCAATCCTTGTATGTCTGCTCATGCTGGGCGCAGCGCCAGTAATTTACCTGCTGGGAGTGGTTGGAACTCGGGACGTTGTTTTAGAAGGATACTATTGGACTCGATGGGTTGACCCGGCCTCCATAGTTCTTACGATT
>JBEKSO010000517.1:0-2748 GCA_049516935.1 Thermoguttaceae bacterium | reverse complement strand
GCAATAAACGATGCGCGGGGCGACGCGGCCAACGGCCTCGAATAGTTCATCGTAATCGGCGTGGTCGGAAAGCGGGATGGCATGATCGACGCGAAAGCGGTATTTTGCGCCGGGATCGATGGCCCAGCCCGTAACCGCGAAACTGACCTGGCGGCCCAATTGATGCACCCAACCCATGCCGGGCGGTATGATCAAAGCCCAGCCCGGCGGAGTTTGGCCGGCGAAAAGCTCGAAACGGCCCAAGGAAACGCCGCACTCTTCATATATGCGGCTGACCTCGAAGATCTTGCGATGTTGCAGGACGGGAATGTTCGCGGACGTCAGGATCCGTGTCACCTCCTGGGCCTTGCCGAGAATATATGCCTGGATGACCGGCAGTGCGCCGTCGTCGAGCGCCTGCCGGACGAGTGCGATAAGTTGCTCGATTGCCGTTTCGCGGGGCGGCATTCGATATTGCGGCGTGCCGTAGGTGCTCTCGATTACAAGGATATCGGCATGGGGCAGTTCGGCCTGCTCGGTAGTGGCCGACGGGCCAAGCTTGAAATCGCCCGTGTAGAGCAACGATTGATTGCCGTCTTGGGCCAAGAGCATGGCCGAGCCCAGACAATGCCCGGCCGGATAGGCAGTCAATTGCAGACCGCCCCAGTCGATAGTCTGCCGGTAAGGCATGGGCAAAGTGGGGCGCGGGCCCAGCCGTAGTTGGTATAGCGCCGCTGTGGCCGGGGTGCAAAGGGCCAGTTCGTGACGGGCAATGTGATCACTGTGCGCGTGGGAAATGAATGCGCGGGGCTGGCGCCGCCGAAAGTCGATCGCCAGACGGGCTTTGGTCAGCACCAGACCGTTGTCCCAATGAAACATCGCAATGTAATAGGCACACTCCGAGTGCCGTTTTTGGTGTTTTGACGTAAGTCGTCAGCCAAAATGTAGCAGGCACACTCCGTGTGCCTGCTACATTATGAATTATTCGCGGGCTCCGGCGACGAACGCGCGGGCGGGGGTGGGCAATCCGGCCTCGCGCCATACCTTGTCCAACGACTCGCTGGTTAGTTTTACGATTGTGTCCCTGCGCCGAGAGGGGAATACCGCGCGGCACGGCTTTACGGTGACCGGTCCGTCGTAACCGATTTCGGCCAGGTAGGAAAGGATGGATGGCACGCCGATCCGGCCGTTTTGAGCGTCGGGCAGGAGGCGGGATTTTTCGTCTAACTCGGCCAGCGGCGTCTGTGCCGATATCTCGGCAATCTGCACGGCCACAATTTGGTGCTTGGGGATTTTGCGAATCGATTCCAGCGACCCGCCGCAGGCGAATATTTCCCAAACGTCCAAGAGCAGGCCCACGTTCGGCGAGTCGATCATGTTTAAAAGCAGCGTCAGAGCGTCGATATCGTGGATGAATTGGAATGCCTGGTTGCGCCGCAGATATTCGGCGGCCTGGAAACCCAGGGCCAGGTTAATATCGGCCGTTTTGAAGACCGCGGCTATTTCCTGGAAACGCCGGCGAAGGAATTCAAAATTTTCATGGTACGGCCGCTTGTCGCCGGCCGGAGGGAGCGTGAAAATGCAGCGCGTGCACCCGACGGCCGCGGCCGCGTCGGCATATTCCTGGAGTTTTTTCAGGTCTTTGTGGAAGGTTTCTTCGTCGGTATCGCAATCGATGGGCAATTGAAAAGTGCCCACGCGAATTCTAGCGCTGTCGATAAGACGCCGGGCATAAGGCAGGCCTTTAAGCCGCACCCGGGTGGCAAAATCGGCTATGTTCAGATCCATTCCCGCAAAGCCATAAGTCAGGGCCAGTTCGATGACCTCGCTTTGGTGTCCTGACAGGCCAAGGAATGAAGGATTAAAGTTTTTAAACATACGTAACTCCGTTAGACAAAATTGGCTCTAGCACCCCCCGTCGGGTTGTGTCCGATAAGTGGTGAATCACGCCATTGTGCCAGAGATGGCTTTTTTTTAAAAGGGGGGCGCCTATGTTTTGAAATTCGACTAAAGAGCCTATCGAAAAAGTTCCCTCTCCCTCCGGGAGAGGGCTAGGGTGAGGGGCGGTTTTCCCGATGGATGTAACAATTTGATCGGTTTCATTATCACAGAGATAAAGGTTTTTTTCTTTGCCGCACCCTTACGACAAGAATCAGAAGGTCTTCGAGGCATACGCGCAGAATCCGACGCCCGACGCTTATCACGTGTTTTGGCGCCATGGTCCGGAAAAACGGCAGGTTACGCTGACTGCAATTACGACGCATCCGTAATGATTAGAGCGGCAAAAATGGAATGAAAACGCGACAGGCAACGAAAACGGCACAGTACAGATCTCGACTGAAAGATGAGCCAGATTACAGTCTTTGCGGTCATGTCATACCACGCGGGCAGGATATCAAAAATAATCAGTGTACTCTTTTCAGTCAGGATGTACCGCAGTAAAAGATTCGGGAATGATTTGGAACATTAATTTTCACTTATTTTCGTTATTACAATTTATTAGCATTGCGCCACCAAAAATATGGCAAACTCATCAGCGCGATTCCCACCATTATAACAAGGCTACCGGGCTCAGGAACCGCGGATACGGCATTGATCTCACTAATCCATGAGCCGTTCGTACCACCATAGTCGGTATAGATTTTGCCGGATGACAAGCGGATATTGGTCGATCCCGTCACCCCGTTCCACGGATTCATGAAATTCAGGGTTCCCGCGTTCGTTACATCGTTCCATATCATGCCGGTTACACTGACAAAATGGCCGCCG
>JBEKSO010000516.1:0-2761 GCA_049516935.1 Thermoguttaceae bacterium | reverse complement strand
GCTGTGGGATGATTATATTTCTAAAATGATCATATGTATTCTCTTTAGTCCATTTAATTGTTTGGGCAAAATGCTTTACAAGTTCATCCAATATCGCCTTTTGGGGAACTCCCTCCCATGGATCATCAAATTTATCAGTCCTAACAAAATAAAGTGTATTAGAGGAAATGAGTGAAATAAATTTGGCAAAGTTCATGTATCGCCAAATACATAAATCGTCATTTAAAGGCTTACAATCTTGGTGTTCATAAAATGGCATGTTATTTGTCTCAAATGTAGCTCTATGCCTTCTACTATTTTAACATTTCACCAAATTCTTTTTCATTGATAATCTTGACGCCCAATTGTTTCGCCTTCTCTAATTTACTCCCCGCATTCTCCCCCGCCACAACGTAATCGGTTTTTTTCGATACGCTCGATGCGGCGTGGCCGCCGTGGCGGGTGATTAGTTCTTCGATTTCGTCGCGGGTGTATTTTTGCAGGGTGCCGGTTACCACCAGGGTTTTGCCTTCCAGGGCGCGGCGTCGGCCGCGGGCGGGGGCGGTGGATTTTGTGTTTACGCCCAGCGATTCCAGGTCGGCGATAGTTTCCTTGCCGAATTTGCTGTGAAGAAAGGAAAAGATGCTGGCGGCGATGATCGGGCCGATTTCGTTCACTTCGCTGAGTTCCTCTTCCTTGGCAGCCATTAGGGCGTCCATAGTGCCGAAGTGCTCGGCCAGGACCGACGCCACCCGGGCGCCCACGTGGCGGATGGAAAGGGCGTTTAGCAGCCGGGCCAGGCCGCGATTCTTGCTGGCCTCGATGCCTTCGAGCAGATTATCCAGCGATTTGCGGCCCATTCGCTCGAGATTCAAGAGCTTGTCCTGTTTTTCTTCCAGCCGATACAGATCGCCGCAGTTTTTCACCAATCCATCGCTTACCAGTTGATCGACCAGCTTGTCGCCCAGGCCTTCGATGTCCATGGCGTTGCGGCCGGCAAAGTAGCGGATGCGTTCTTTCACCTGGGCCGGGCAAAGCATATTCGGGCAGCGGATGTATACGCCGCCTTCGTCTTTGACCAGCCTCGTATCGCACTCGGGGCAAGCGGTGGGGAAAACGAATTTGCGGAGCGAGCCTTTGCGCAGGTGTTTTTCCACGCGGACGACGTGGGGGATGATTTTGCCCGCCTTTTCGACCACTACCACGTCGCCCACGCGGACGTCCTTGCGCTCGATCTCGTCGGCGTTGTGGAGGCTGGCGTGGCTCACGGTGGTGCCGGCCAGTTCCACCGGCTCCAGGTCGGCCACGGGCGTGATCGTGCCGGTCTTGCCCACCTGCACGCGAATATCATTAAGCCGCGTGGTGGCTTCGTACTTCTCGAATTTATAGGCGATCACCCAGCGTGGACACTTTGACGTTGCGCCCAGGCGGTCGCGCTGGTCGAAACTGTTGACCTTCAAAACCAGGCCGTCGATCTCAAAATCCAACTCGTGCAGGCGTTCGATAAGCTCCTCGCAATGATCCACGGCTGCCGCGAACGAGGAAAAACACTGCACCTCCGGCGTGGGCGGAATTCCGTAACCCCGCAGTTCTTCGAGGAACTCCGTATGTGTCCGGGCCTTGAGTCCTTCGGTCAGACCCACGCTGTGGGCGAAGAAGCGCAGCCGCCGCTGGGCGCAAATCCGCGGATCGAGCAAGCGCACGCTGCCGGCCGTGACATTTCGGGTATTGGCAAACAGCGGCTCGCCCTTGGCCTGCTGGGCCTCGTTTAGAATAACCAGGTCGGAGTTGGTCATGTAGATTTCGCCGCGGACCTCGAGCACCGGCGGCACTTTCTTGCCGGACAAGCGGAGCGGTATGCCCTTGACCGTGCGGACATTGTGGGTGATGTCGTCGCCCACCCGCCCGTTGCCGCGGGTGATGCCCTGGGTCAGCAGTCCGTTTTCGTAGATCAAGGCGATGGCCACACCGTCGATTTTCAGTTCCACGACCCACTCGATTTTTTCGCCCGGCAGCAGTTTGGCCACGCGATCGCCGTATTTTTTCAGCTCATCGATGCTGTAGGTATTTTCGATGGAGAGCATGGGCACGCGATGTTCGACCTGCTGGAGCCCCTCGACGGGCCGATCGCCCACGCGCTGGGTTGGACTGTCGGGCGTGATCAGATTGGGATGCTCGGCTTCCAGTTTTTTAAGCCTCTCCATCAGGCGGTCGTACTGTAGATCGGAGATTTCCGGGGCCGCTTCGATGTAGTATTTGCGGTCGTGGCGGGCGATTTCCTCGCGAAGCCGGGCGATTTCGGCGGCAGGATCAGTTGCCATGATAAAACTTTACAGTTTAAAGAACATAGCTTACGGTTTACAGTTTACGGTTTACGGTTCACCGTATACAGTTTACAGTTTTTGTGAAAATCGAGAACTGATAACTGTAAACTGTTAACTGACAACTTTTTATTCATCCATCGCAACCGCAGGCCGCGACGCAGGGGCCGGACATGCCGCGCATGGGATGTGGGATCAGGCAAAGGAATTTCAAGGGGCGGGAACCGGTGTTGCGGAATTGGTGGACCTGATTTGGCGGTACAAATGCAACGCTGCCGGGTCTAAGGGCATGTTCTTTATCGCCTTCCAACACAACGCCGGTCCCTTCCAGCACGAATATTTCATGTTCATGGCCATGGGCATGCTTTGGGGTATGCCCGCCTGCGCCTAATTCGAATTGCCGCATGGAAAAACTCGGCGCGCCCTGGTCCGGGCCGATCAGGCAGCGCATGCGGCAGTTG
>JBEKSO010000515.1:0-2770 GCA_049516935.1 Thermoguttaceae bacterium | reverse complement strand
ACATTTACAACTGGGATCTTTGGGCGCAAAAGACAATTCCGGTACCATTGGTGGTAGGGCACGAATTCGTGGGCCGGATCGTCGATATGGGCAGCAACGTCAAGGATTTTCGCCTAGGCGACATTGTCAGCGGCGAAGGACACGTGGTTTGCGGCCGTTGCCGAAACTGCATGGCCGGCCGGCGCCATCTTTGCAAGGAAACGCTGGGCATCGGCGTGAATCGGCCTGGCGCATACGCCGAATATATCTCCCTGCCCATGACCAACGTCTGGCATCACGATCCTTCCATTCCCCGCGACGTGGCGGCGATTTTCGACCCCCTGGGCAACGCGGTCCATACCGCGCTTACCTTCCCGGTGTTGGGCGAGGACGTGCTCATCACCGGGGCGGGACCGATCGGCATCATGGCCGCGGCCGTGGTCCGCCACGCCGGGGCACGTTACGTGGTCATCACCGACGTGAATCCATACCGGCTAGAACTGGCCCGAAAGGTCAAACCCACCCTGGTCCTGGACGTCCGAAGCCAAACTATCTCCGATGCACAAAAAAAACTGGGGATGAAGGAAGGATTCGACGTGGGCCTGGAGATGTCGGGCAATCCGGACGCGCTCCGAGACATGCTGGCCAACATGTGCCACGGCGGAAAAATCGCCATGCTCGGCATCCCGGCCGCGGAAATGGCCATCAATTGGTCGACCGTGATCTTCAACATGCTCACCATCAAGGGAATTTACGGCCGCGAAATGTACGAAACCTGGTATAAAATGACCGTCATGATCCAAAGCGGCCTGGATATCGATCCCGTAATCACTCACCGTTACAATTACGCAGAATTTGAAAAGGGCTTCGAAGCCATGTGTTCCGGAAATTCCGGCAAGGTGATACTGACCTGGAAAGAGGAATAAAAGGCACATATCCAATGTTCGATAATATGAAAAAATTTCTCGCCGATGAACTTCAGGTAATCCGCAACACGGGCCTTTACAAAGCCGAGCGGATCATCACCAGCCCGCAGCGAGCGCGGGTCTCCGTATTGGACCGCAAAGGCGTCTTGAACCTGTGTGCAAACAACTATCTCGGTCTGGCCGATCATCCCGAGATGATTCGCGCCGCCCACGAAGCCCTGGACCGCTGGGGATACGGGCTGGCCAGCGTGCGATTCATCTGCGGGACGCAACAGATCCACAAGGAATTGGAGCAAAAAATCAGCGGTTTTCTGGGAACCGAAGATACAATCCTTTACTCTTCCTGTTTCGACGCCAACGGCGGACTCTTTGAAACCCTTTTAGGCCCTGAAGACGCCGTAATTTCCGACGAACTGAACCACGCCAGCATCATCGACGGCATACGGCTTTGCAAGGCCCGGCGATATCGTTATAAAAACAACGATATGGCCGATCTGGAGGCCCAACTCAAGCAGGCCGCCGGCGCTCGATTCAGGATCATTGCCACCGACGGCGTTTTTTCCATGGACGGCATCGTATCCAACCTGCCGGGCATCTGCGAATTGGCCGACAAACACGGCGCTCTAGTAATGGTCGACGACTCGCACGCCGTGGGTGTTTTGGGCCGGCACGGACGCGGCACACACGAATATCACGGCGTGATGGACCGCGTCGACATCCTCACAGGCACGCTGGGCAAGGCGTTGGGTGGGGCAAGCGGCGGATATACCAGCGGGCGAAGGGAAATTATCGATATGCTCCGTCAGCGAAGCCGGCCGTATCTGTTTTCCAACACCGTTCCGCCGCCCATCATCGGCGCGTCCATGAAAACCATCGACATGCTCTCTGAATCCAGCGAACTCCGTGACCGCTTAGAGGCCAACACGAAAATCTTCCGCCAAGGCATGGCCGAGCGTGGTTTCCAGATCACCCCCGGCGTGCATCCCATTTGCCCGATCATGCTAGGCGACGCTTCCCTTGCCGCGAGCATGGCTGACGCGATGCTCCAGCGCGGCGTGTACGTTGTGAGTTTTTCTTATCCCGTAGTACCCCAAGGCAAAGCCCGCATCCGCGTGCAAATCTCCGCAGCGCACACGCCGGAAGACCTTCAGTTCGCCATGGATGCGTTCCAACAAGTCAAAAAGGAATTGGGGATATGAAGAATCACTAATTGAACTTCTTGCCCGTGGTGCGCAACCTGATATACGGGCTGTGCCAGGTTTTCCAGCTTCAGGTCATTTGATGACCGATGCAGCCGAACAACTGTATGAGCAGCTTTTGGTCCTACGCTGTCAGGCCGGCGATGAAGATGCGTTTGAAGAACTGGTCGCGCGCTACCATCCGCGGCTGCGATACTATCTTCGCCGCATTCTTCCGCGTCCGGACCACGCGGACGACGTGCTCCAAGAGGTCTGGCTGGCCGTGTTCCGGGCCCTGCCGCGACTGGCCGATCCGGCCGCGCTGGCGGCGTGGCTCTACCGCATCGCCAGAGACAAGGCATCGGTCCAGTGGCGGGGGCGGCCGCCGGAGCGTCTGCTGGATGTTTCGAATCTCGTCGAGGAACCATCGCAAGACAACGAGTTCCGCCGGGAAGACGCCCAGGAAATTCACGCCAGCCTGGACCAGCTCACCCCGGAGCAGCGGGAAATCCTGGTGCTGCGGTTTTTGGAAGACATGACCTACGAACAAATCGCCAAGGTGACAGGCTGTCCGATCGGCACAGTCCGGTCGCGGCTGTACTACGCCAAGTCGGCCTTGCGCCTGGCGATAGAACACAGGAGATCGACATGAACGCTAAGAACGAACCATCGGCGGAGAAAAAGGCA
>JBEKSO010000514.1:0-2802 GCA_049516935.1 Thermoguttaceae bacterium | reverse complement strand
GACCCGACCGCGTTGGATATGGTTAACGTGTCTATTGGTCCTATCGACAGATCACCAGGCAAATGGACCATCATTCTCGGCATTCTCGGCATGCTCATCTGGTTGTTCTCGATTGTACTACTCTTCCACCGTGCGATAAAAAGCCGCCCAAAACCAGTGAAAATAGACGTTGCTAATGACGCAGTCGGCTGATCTTGTCGGATCGCAGTTCTATTAATTAGTTGGTGATTGCAGTTGAACTGCCGCCCATATTTGTTTTATATTGCTTGAATGACCGAACCCCACAAACTCCGGCGGCATTTGGGACTCTTCGACGCTACGACCATCGTGGCCGGCTCGATGATCGGCTCGGCTATCTTTTTTGGGCTCTCGATCATGGCCGACTATGTCATGACGCCCGGGATACTCATCGGCCTCTGGATCCTCGGCGGGGTGTTCACCGTCCTTGGGGCCATTGCCTGCTCCGAACTGGCCGCCATGTTTCCGCACTCGGGCGGGCAATACGTCTATCTCCGCGAGGCGTTCGGCGATTTTTGGGCCTTCCTCTTCGGCTGGGGCCAGTTCCTGGTCATTCAGACCGGCACGATTGCCGCCGTTGGCATCGCCTTTGCAAAATACCTGGGGTCGTTCATACCGCAACTCGGCGAGGCCAACGTGCTGAAGGTCATCCCCATGGGAAGCCTATTGCCGATTGCCTGGCAGGCCCATTTGCCGTCGTTCCTGCTTACGCTTGAGATAAATTCGGCCCAGTTGGTGGCCTGCGTGGTGATCGCCCTGCTGACGGGCGTAAATGTCTGGGGCGTGCGTCAAGGGGCCTTTGTGCAAAACGTGTTCACCGTGCTGAAAGTGGCCGCGCTCGTGGCCCTGATCGTGGCCGGACTGAGCCACGTCCGCGACACGTCGCACTTCTTCCCGCTGATCCAGCCGATACCCGGCAAGGAAGCCCTGAAAGTGGGCCTGCTGGCCGCGATGGCCGTGGCCCTGTCGAAGGCCCTTTTCGCCTACGACGCCTGGTATACCGTAGCCTTTGTGGGCGAAGAGGTCCGCGACTCCGATCGCACACTGCCCCGCTCGCTGTTGCTGGGAACCTTGCTTGTGACGTTTTTGTACGTGCTTACAAATCTAGCCTATCTGGCCGTTTTGCCCATTGGCGAAATCGCCGGCATTCCGGAAAACCGCGTGGCCCAGCGGGTGGCCGAGGTGCTTTTCGGCAACGTCGGCTGGACGCTTGTGATCGTCGCCATTCTCATATCCACCTTCGGCTGCATCAACGGCATGATCCTGGGCGGGGCACGGGTATCGTATGCCATGGCCCGGGAAGGTCTTTTCTTTCGCCGCTGCGCGGCCCTGCACCCGCAGACCGGCACGCCCGGCACGGCCCTCGTCTACCAGGGAGTCTGGTCCATGCTTTTGACTCTGACCGGCTCATACTCCGACCTATTGACCTACACCATGTTCATGGCCGTGCTTTTCGGCGCACTGACGGTCGCCGCCGTGTACAAACTCCGCTACAGCCAGCCCGACCGCCCCCGCCCCTATCGCTGCTGGGGCTACCCGCTGACGCCGGCCCTGTACCTGGTTATCTCCCTGTCCTTCCTGATCTACGTCGCCCAAGGCGCCCCATGGTCAACTCTGACAGGCGTATTGCTGATGCTCTCCGGCATCCCGTTCTATATATATTGGAAAATACGAAAATCTGCCGTCTAAACCATGCAATTTCGATTATCAACGCTGTTTTTGATATTTTTCAACGTCGCCGCTACGTTGGCGCTATTCGGGCCGTGGGGATTATGGATCGTCGCGTTGATGCTCCTCACCGCATTATGCCTTAACCGTTCTGAGAAGCTTAGATCTGGAGTTGAGTATGCTTTCTTCCTATTCTTTTTCGGAATCATATGCTCATGGTTATTGCTGGCTAATTCATCAGCACGCGAAGCAGCCCGTAACGCGGGCTGTATCCATAAATTAAAAGCATTTGGTTTCGCATTGCAATGCTATCACGACGCAAACAAACATTTTCCCCTGGTAAATATATGCGATAAAAACGGCAAACCCTTATTCAGTTGGCGGGTGCAGATTTTACCGATGATGGAATATGGATCGATTTATGGCTCATTGAAGATAGATGAGCCTTGGAATAGTCCCCATAACGCCAAGGTGTTAAGCCAAGTTTTACTTGAATATCAATGCCCGAGTGCTCATCGTGAAAAGAACGATTGTTTCACAAACTATATCGCCATAATCGGTGCGGGAACGGCGTGGAGGGAAGACGGGCCTGTAAAATTATCGGATTTGCCCGACAGAGGCTCTCACACCATCATGGCTGTGGAAGTTGTTAACTCGGGCGTGCATTGGGCCGAACCACGCGACCTTACGGTGGAAGAAGCCCTGGAAGGATTAAAAACCGGCAAAGGATTGCGCATTTCAACCGCCCATCCCAGTGTTATTAATGTATTATTTGCCAACGACATGTTTCAGTCCTTGCCCACGAAAATGCCTATCTCTTTGTGGCAAAAACTCCTCGCCGGAGAAGTGAAGGATGTAAATAACATCGAGGAAATGATAGACCCATCCGCCCCGGATATGGTCAATGTTTCAGTTCTCCCTTCCGAACCGGGCAAATGGGCCATCATTCTCAGCATAATCGTCTGGCTGCTCTCGGTCGCATTGTTATTCCGCCGCGCAATAAAAAGCCGGCGAAAATTACTGTCATCCTGAGCGCAGCGAGGAATGCCGCGTTTTATCGTCATCCTGAGCGCAGCGAAGGATCTCCATTGCCATACCAACCCTGACTTAAATCCT
>JBEKSO010000513.1:0-2811 GCA_049516935.1 Thermoguttaceae bacterium | reverse complement strand
GTCCTCGGCGCAATTCGGTGTTTAGCCCGATTTCACTGCCGTAGAACTCGTTGCGGGTGTTGAAGTTGTCGGCGATCTGGAAGCGGGACTTGGAGCGGATGTCGAAGATGTCTTCATGAATTGAGAGGTTGTCTCCGAGCAAGTACTGACGGAAGCCGACAAGCAAATCGGTTCGGCAGTAGTATAAACAACACGGATCGCAGCAACACTCCGCGCCGCAGCCGGCGTTGCAAGTCTCCGCGCAGCACTCTCCGCAGGAACTGCAGCACAAATTGTAACGCAACGTCATGCCGACGGATTGGAATGAATCGTTGCCACTGACGCTTACAGTGCCCGTTGCCACAATAACGCCTTGCGGATCCTTAAAGGCGACCAACTCGGCGCTTTCACCTGGTTGGTTGTTATCCGGTATTTGATCGTCGGTAAATCCAAAGACATCGTAAAATGGCCGGGATAGAATCGGATCGCCCGTGGGTGAAGTCGCGGAATAATTTATCGATTTGCCGGCCAAGGTCAACCAATCGGCTTCCAAACCCCAGCGGTGGCAACAATCCAACCATCCGCCGAACGTGATGCGTACTCCGGCTCGGGCGTCGGAATAAACGGTCGAGTCCCCAAAAAGGATTGACGTGCCCGGTTGTCCCAATACGCCTGCTTGATTTTGCAGTGTTCCCTGGGGACTGGTGGTCACAAGCGGAGGCAGATTAGAGCCGCTGGTCCACCACATCATCCAATCGCCGCGGATCCAATACCGGCCCGGAGGACTGCACAAAGGTACGCCATCACACGTGCATCCGGGCTCGCAGCATTGTTCAGTGACGAGATTGCCGCCTTCAGTTGCGGGGACAACAGTCTCGGTCTTTTCCGTCGCGGCCGGCGTCGGAATCTCCTCCGCAGTTCCCTCGCTGGGCAGCGGAGCGGCCGCATGAGAGTATGCGGCGCTCAGAACCATTGACCAAACAAATACCACCCCAAAAATCAACTTTTCGGCTCGTCTGGCGGCCATAATCAATCCCCCCTCTGCGGATATGATAAAGCTTAACGGTTGTATCGGTTTTGAGGAAAGTAACGAATACTCCTCAATTATCGAATCGGCTGATTATACCGGTAGAATTAACTTTGAATAAAAGTCTCAAAATAACGATCAAATAAATTGCGTAATATAGAGAATGTTTGCGGGTCGCCTGTTTGGCTATGGGATGAATGTTAATACTGGGAAAAGGAACGGTAGTGGAATGGGAAGTGGGCAATGAAAGATTCTTTCAGCCAATTTGAGATTCAGAATCTCTCATCCGTCCTTGAATCTTCGTGCTTTTACCCATTTTGCCGCTTGCCCTAGCCTTAAAGGAAGCTTTACAATACATGGTTTTCTCCCAACCAATGTAAAGCCTAGTAAATATGGCGGCTTCCGATATAGTCATCGAGGGTGCCCGGGAACACAATCTCCGGGACGTGAATTTGATCCTGCCCCGAAACCGGCTGATTTGTTTTACCGGAGTCAGCGGGTCTGGAAAGAGTTCCTTGGCCTTCGATACCCTGTACGCCGAAGGGCAGCGGCGTTATGTGGAAAGTCTTTCCAGCTTCGCCCGCCAGTTTTTAGGTCAGATGCCCAAACCAGACGTTGATCGCATCGCGGGCTTAAGCCCTTCCATCTCCATATCGCAAAAAACGGCCGGGCAAAGTCCTCGCTCAACGGTCGGCACGATTACCGAGATCCATGACTATCTGCGGGTGTTATACGCCCGGGTGGGCCGGGGATATTGCCCTCAATGCCTCCGCCCCATCACCGCCCAAACCCGGGAACAAATCCTGGACCGCATCGGCGCCCTGCCCGGCGGCACGAAGTTTCTCGTGCTTGCGCCCCTGATCCGCGGACAAAAAGGCGAATATCGCGACCTGTTCGAGGATCTGCAAAAACAGGGTTTTGTCCGCGCCCGGGTTGACGGCCGCGTGGTCCGCCTCAGCGACGATTTGCACTTGGACCGGCAGATGCGGCACAACATCGAGGTGGTCGTGGACCGGCTCGTCGCCGGCCCCAAAATCCGCCCCCGCCTGGCCGAAGCCGTGGAACTCGCCCTGCACCTAGGCAGCGGCAACATCGTTGTTGCCATGGAAGAGGCGGACGGGGTTCAGGGTTCAGGGTTCAGGGAGCAGGGTTCAGGGTTCGGGGTTCAGGGTTCAGAGTTTAGCCGCGAGCGGGCAGCGACCGAAGGTCGGTCGGCGAGCGAGCAGATTAAAAACCGCGGCGCGAAACCGCAAGCGGTTTCATCCGACATCTCCCTTTCCGCCCACTACGCCTGCACGCATTGCAATCTGAGTTTCGAGCCGCCCAGCCCGCAAATGTTCAGCTTCAACAATCCGCAAGGGATGTGCCCGAAATGCAGCGGATTGGGGCACATTTACACCTTCGATCCGGAAAAGCTCATACCAGATCCCACACGATCATTTCAGCAAGGCTGTATCGAGTTGGCCGGCAAATGGCGCGAGATGGGACGCTGGCGCAGGCATATCTATCGCGGCGTGGCCGAAACGCTCGAGCGTAAACACGGACTGACGCACGGCGCGGTCTTGGAAACCGCCTGGGAAGAACTCGATCCGGCCGTCCAGCACGCCCTGCTCTGGGGAACAGGCGACGAGCACATCACATTCACCTGGCGGAGCGGGCCGTCGGGCTACAAGTGGGGCGGCAAATTCGAAGGCATCATTCCGAAACTGCTCGAACAGCACCGCACCACGAAAAGCCGGCTGCAACGGCGCCAACTGGAAAAATACATGCGCATTCTCGGCTGCGGCCGGTGCGGCGGCGAGCGG
>JBEKSO010000512.1:0-2815 GCA_049516935.1 Thermoguttaceae bacterium | reverse complement strand
GCTGGTCACCTCGCCGACGCGCCGCGAGTCGGCCAGGATGGGACAACCTTGCCTGGGCACGCGCCGCTCGGACAATTCCAGGCCGATGCGCGTCAGACGCAACGGTTCTTTCTCGATTTTCAACAAGGCGTCCCGGCCGGGAAAATCGTAGCCCACTAGGTGACAGGCGTATCCGAGACCTGCCTGGTAAGGGTGAATTTCTTCGCTCAGTTCATGGCCGTAAAGCGGCATGCCGGCTTCGAGGCGCAAAGTGTCGCGGGCGCCAAGACCGGTGGGCACTATGCCCAGGGGCTGGCCGGCATCGAGCAGGGCTTCCCAAATGCCCAAGGCGATCTCGGAGCCCATGCTCAGTTCGAACCCGTCTTCGCCGGTGTAGCCCGTGCGGCTGATAATGCCTCCCTGCCTTTGCGCGGCGGGATGCAAGAGCCGGACTAAATTGCCGCGATAGTATTTCATGCTGTATAAATCGACGTCGACGAAAGGCTGGAGCAAATCGATCGCCCGCGGACCTTGAATGGCAAACATGGCCCAAAGCCGGCTGACGTCGCTGAAAATGATTTCATGGCCCGGCCGGTTCGCCCGCTCGGACGGAAGGTGTTGGTGTATCCAGCGGACGATTTTTTCATGATTCGAGGCATTTACCACCAGAAGATAGAAGGGCTGGCCGTATTCGTTGTGATAGTAGCCTACCAGCACGTCGTCGAGTATCCCGCCCATTTCGTTGGTAACGAGCGAATAGCGAATTTGCCCGTAAACCATGTCGGCAACCCGGCGGGTGAGCAATTCGGCCAGGAAAACGGCCGCACCGGGTCCTTCGAAGCGGAGCCGGCCCATGTGGGAGATATCGGCCATGCCCGCGATGCTCCGCGTGGTCTGGTGCTCTTGGATAATCGAAGTGAATTGGACCGGCATCATGAAACCGGCGAATTCAACCATCCGGCCGCCGTGAGCGACGTGCCAATCGTATAATGGGGTTTTGTTCATGTCGGGAAACGTCCTTGTCCCGGGATATTTGTCAAAGAATCGGCAGGCTTTTTTAAATATCCCAAAATTAGTCGTGTATTTCAAACCGCAATGTAGCAGGCACACTCCGTGTGCCGTTTAAGTAAGAAAGAAACATTTTAGCCTTCGTTGAGAATCCGGCTAGGGGGCGTGAGAAAAACTTTTCCGCGGAAATATAGCGGAGAGATAAAAGATAAAAATGCCGGATTTCAAGCCCGGTTTCTCGGCGCGGCATAAAGCCGCAGGCAAAACCCCCGGTGTGTTCACCGGGGGCTAAATATACCGGGGGCTAAATGCGTTTAATAGGATTTGAGCACAGGACCTGGTGTAGATATTGTGGTGAACGTTCTTCGTGCGTTGGACGTTCGTGATGCCATTTAGGCCCGGTGGGGACCAGGCTTTCGCAATAGGGCCAAGGATCGAAAGGATTGTAACCCAGGGACTTGGCGAGCTTATCGGAATTCATCGATACGTTGCCGGCTCGGGGTGGGATCGGCCCGGCCTTGTGGCGCGGGATGCCCATCAGGCAGTCGGCCGGATATCCGCCCACACGATTGATGATCTGGGCGATTTGATACAGACTCAACCGCCGCGGTCCGCCGGCGTGAAATAGCCCGCTCAGATTATTTACCAGCATCCGTTCGTAAAGCAGATTCATGCAATCGGTGTAGGTTGGCGTGCGGATTTCGTCGAAGTAAAGCGTGGCCGGGCGAGATTTTTTAAACCGCGACGCGATCCAATCGATGGCCCCGGCATGACCGTTGGCACTTACACCCATGGGCAGGGAAATACGCAGAATGCAGGCTTTCGGATCAGCCGCAAGAACAATCTCTTCGGCCGTTGCCATTGTTTTGCCGTAAACGGTGACCGGATCGGTGGGATCTTCCTCCACGTACCCGCCATCGTCACGCGAGCCCGAAAATACAAGGTCGCACGACAAGTGCACCAGGCGGAGTTTGCGGGGCACGGTTTGAGAAAGGAGGTTTTTTACGCCCTCGACGTTGATCCGCCAGGCGATTTCCGGTGCGCATTCGCACTGTTTCAAGGCGCAGTTGCCTGCGCAATCGAGCACGCTGCTGAACTTGTACCGATCGAAGAGCCGGGCGAGTTTTTCGCGGTTCTCGGCATTGCAAGGTATGACGTCTTTGCCCTGGATCTTTACATTATCTTCCTGCCGAATGCCGATCA
Organism: Thermoguttaceae bacterium; assembly: GCA_049516935.1. Taxonomy (GTDB): domain Bacteria; phylum Planctomycetota; class Planctomycetia; order Pirellulales; family Thermoguttaceae; genus JBEKIK01. The sequence continues at coordinate 625 of JBEKSO010000512.1, read as the reverse complement.
CCTGCCCCGGATATCGCTTGTGAAAATAATGCCAGGCATTAAATCCCGGCACCCCGGCAAGCCCGGTGATGAGAAGCGGCAGAGGAACAGACGGGAATGGATGGACTTGGCGGATCATGGGGCGGGAATAATTTCAGAGATCTAATAATTTATTAACCCTTATGATATCAATTTTAGTGGCTTGTGGTCAACGACCTCTGCAAAAAATGGAATATGGGCTAATACTTAGCTTCTCTAAAGCCCAAAATAAAGGTGGAAGCTGCGGCAAGAAACCCTAGAACGTAGAAACCCATACACGCCAAAAAAGTAATCGCAGAAATTACAACCGCTCTGGTGGTTTGCCGCCAGTGGAACATTAGGCCCATGATAAGGAGGCTGAGGACGCCAACTGTCGCAAGCCCAACTGGGCCTAAATGTACGCACATTCTTGTGATTGACGGGAGATAAATTTCATCAATACCCTGTCTAGAGTATATTTCTGAGGCTGTAGTGGTCATAGTAGATGCCCCGTGCCAAGCGAAAGGAATCAGGATGATTGCCAAACCGAGCAAGTGGAAGTATATACGGGATGAAGTGGAAGGCGTCATGGTTTGGTCTCATGTGATCACACAACCGATATGTATTG
>JBEKSO010000511.1:0-2863 GCA_049516935.1 Thermoguttaceae bacterium | reverse complement strand
TCGCCGCGCCGTGGAAGATGCAAAAGCCGGAAAGCCTATTGATATTCCCTTTCCAATGGAGCAACATCCTGACTCTTTTATAAATTCCTTTTATGATAGGGAACTAATTGGCGGATATTTCTGGGGAATGGATTTCTCTATTAATCGTCAATATGCCGCTATGGAGAATAACCGCCGCGCAACACGCATCGTTTTGGCCCTCCAGGCTTGGAAACTCGAACACGGCGACTACCCGAAAACCCTGGATGAACTGGTCGGGCCGTATTTCGAGAAATTGCCCAACGACCCTTTTTCCGGCGATTCGTATCAATACTTTCCCGAGGGCGTGAAAGACTGGCTTAATGCTCTGGGGATGAATTTTGAATTGTTGTCCCCCGGAAAAGACAAGCCTGTTGTTTGGAGCACCGATTTTTTGATCAAGTTAAATCCAAATCGAAGTCAATTCATCAATAGATACTGGATTTACGATCCACGCCAACGTAATAATGAAGGCCAACATTGGCGAGATCCCATGTCGATGTACGATATCTTATCGCACGGCCAATGTTTCCTGGTGCCGTAGGCAAAGGTCAGGGGTCAGAGGTCAGCGGTCAGAGGCCAGTATAACGCTGATGGCTGATTGCTGAAAGCTAGTTTACTGCGGATATTTCGCGTGATCTTGGATCTCGATCTCGACGGTCTGCGTCTGGCGGTTGCGGAAGATGAGCACCGGCACGCTCGTGCCTATTTCGGTCATGCTGACCACGTTTACCAGTTGGCCGTCGTCGTCGATGGGAATATGGTTGAATTCCAGGATTATGTCGCCTGGCATAAGTTTCGCGGTCTCAGCAGGCGTGCGGGGCGTTACGGCGGTTATCTTCGCGCCCATCAACCGCGGCAATCCGGCCTCGGCGGCCCCTTCCGGCCCGAAACGGGAATTCAATTGCACCCCGATATATCCCCGGGTTACCTTGCCGGTCTCGATAAGCTGTCCGGCGGAGAACATGAACATGTTAATGGGAATGGCGAATCCGCATCCCTCGCTCACTCCGGAATTGCTGGCGATGGCCGTGTTGATGCCGATGACTTCCCCGCGCATATTGACCAGCGGCCCGCCGCTGTTCCCCGGGTTGATGGGGGCGTCGGTCTGCAGGAAATCCTGATTTTTGAAATTGCTCTCGCCGTTTTTGGTGTTGCTTTCGCCCAACTTCAGATTCCGCCGGCCTTTGCCGCTGATAATGCCGTGCGAAAACGACTGGTTCAGGCCGAAGGGACTGCCCATGGCCATCACGAAGTCGCCGATTTCCAGTTTGTCGCTGTCGCCCAGCGGCGCGACGACCAGGTCCGGCGCGGATACAGCCAGAACCGCCACGTCGCACTCCTCGTCGACCAAAACTTTATCGGGCGCGATCCGCCGCCCGTCGGCAAGGTCGATTTTAATCGCGCTAACCGGCGTATCGCGTACTACGTGCCGGTTAGTGAGTACGTAGAATTTTTCTTTCCATTTGATGATCACCCCGGAACCGTCCTCTTGAATTATGTGTCTGCGCGAGACATCCGGCCCGCGCTGCGATTCGATGAACACCACCGCTGGGCCGACTAGCTTGGCCACGGTTTTCATAACCGCCGATTGGGCATCGAGCACGGCGAGTTGCCGTTGGAGTTCCTGCCGCAATTCGGCCTGCCTTTCCGGCGTTAGGGTTTTGGCGTGTTCCAGAGACGCTGGAATTGTATTTTGGGCCACAAGCCCGGCGGGGAAGACCAAATAACATAATACGCCCAGCCAAATGGCAAGCAGCGGAAGGCCGCCCAGATGGTACGCGGCCGATTGCATAAAACGTTGAAAGAAAGTGAGTCGTAGCATATGTTTTCAGATAATAGTACGGCTTGCCCAGTATCTATTTATATTAAGGGGTAAATAGGAATTTGGCAAAGAAATCGGGTATTTCTCTATAAATCCGCATCCCCTAGCAAGGGTTTAAAGACTGTATATCTCACATTGAGTAATAAATAAACGCCAGTGCCTGCATATAGTTCTGTAGATTATCATAATGCGTATAAACTAGTATAACAGATACCCGGGGGTTTAGGGGACTTTTTAATACCTCATGACAATAGGCGGGGAATTTATCTCCCCCGCCGCCGGTGGGGATTGTTGAGATATTCAAAGAAGAAATTGGCGGCAAAAAATGGGCTTAGGCACGTTCCACCATCTATGGCCTTTTTATTAGCCGATTTTTTTTAAGAAATTCGCCGGCCGGTCCCAATTTTGTTACGCTTCTCCCCCTGATTCACCTTGGCAGTTTCCCGCTAATCGCACGATCAAGAAACATCAAGTTCGATGTCGTTGATCGACAATTCCGCATCGTTGCCCGAAACATCCAGCAACCGGCTCCAATCGACTTCCGAAGAATTTGCGGCGCCCTGACGTTCCATCTCGCGCTGGCATTTTATGCAATACGTGGCATAGGGCAGGGCATGCAAACGGGCCATGGGAATACCTGTCCCGCAACCCTCGCACATGCCGAACTGACCCTCACGCATCCGCTCCAGGGCGTATTCGATGCGTGCAAGTTCGCGGCTTTCCACCTCGGCAAGCTGGGAACTGATTTCGTCCTGGACCGAATCCAGGGCCGCGTCGACCAGGTCGCCCGAGGCCTGCGCATTCAGCTCCCTCAACAAACTCAGGTCCCCTGCCAGAGCCTTGCGCAACGCATCGCGCCGCGTCAAGAGGATCTGGCGAATGGTTAATATAGCATCTTTGCGGCTCATAGGACTTCACCTCGATGTCCGATCCTGGCCGCACTGAAGGTTGCCCCCCTTCAGACAAGCCGTTGTCGAACTCTCCTCTTGTTTCCAACACTGGGTTATGAGACTGGCGCTA
>JBEKSO010000510.1:0-2877 GCA_049516935.1 Thermoguttaceae bacterium | reverse complement strand
GCCAGACTCGACAGACTTTATAGCTGTATTAATATCCATATAATTTTTTCAACACGAAAACACGAAAGGACGAAAGCACGAAAAAATAGTTTCGATATGTTGTTAATTCGAGTTTTCGTCGTTTCGTGTTTTCGTGATTAATTATTGTTCTACTGTTAGATCGGGCAGATTTCCGGTGGCGTCGAAGGGCAATTCACGTGGTGTTGTAATTATTTCCAAATCGTCACGGTGTTGGGCTTCGTCCAGATAGGCGGCGGAACATTCCACCTCGTCCAGATGCAGGGTATCGGGGATCCAAATAAGTTTGGCGTTTGTCGGTTCGACCAAGCCGATGGTGCCAAGGGCCGCGTAGAGCATATCGCGATCTTTTTCAAAATCCAAGGGTGGCATGGCGGCCGCTACGTGGCCGGAGACCAGGCAGTTGAATCGCGTGGCTACCGGATCGGCCTGGCGCAAGAATTCCGACTTGCAGAATTCGGCCATGCCCATGCCCGTGGCGTTGCCGTGCGAAGCGCGCGTAAGGCTGCGGAGGCAAATTCTTCGGACTTTGGGCGATTCGCCTTCGACGGCCTTGTGGTCGTTGAACTTTCGGCCGACCACGTTGGGATCGACGCCCACGCCGCTGATGTCTTTGCCCATGCGGTCGATCACGAGCACGTCGACTGAGTCGAAAGGCAGGCGGGGCATTAGTTTTTTGGCGAGGATGAGGAGTTCTTTTTCACGGGCTTCAAAATCATGCGGCGCGACGGCTTCAATTAGCGCGGTTTTGTCATAGGCGTTTTCGACAATCGCCACGCCGGCCAGGATGGGGCAGGCGCTTATGACTTTTTCGGCTACACTGTGGACAATTTGCTCGAAACTATGATCGAGGATTGCGCGGTGATAGATTCTTGCCCCTTCGCAATTGCCCAGCCCGATGAGCAGCATTTTCATGAGCCCGCTTTCGATCGGGCCGTGGAAACCGGAGTGCGGTTTTACGCGGTTTAAGACCAGCACGTGCTCGGCCTGAAATGCAAGTTTGTCGAAGTGCACGGGAAAGCCGTGTTCGGAGCGGCAGATTTCGACGGTTTCCAGGCTGGAGCGGATGGGGCAACCGACCAGTTTTTCGGTAATGCCATAGGATTCGATGACTTGCCTTTGCCCTTCGACAGTTCCGCCGCCGTGGCTGCCCATGGCCGGCACTAAAAAGGGCTGGGCCCCCAGACGCATGAAGTGCTCGACAATCGCCCGGGTAATTTCGGCAATATTGGCGATCCCCCGGCTGCCGGCGGTGATGGCCACGCTATGGCCGGGCCGAACTTTTTCACTCAAATTCAAGGCGGCAAGCTGCCGCTGCACCTCTGCGGAGACGTCTTTTATGCACGCCGAGTCGAACCGCTGCCGGAGGCGAAAGATTTTCGGAAAATCACGGGAATTTGACATATCACTCAATACGGGGGCAAAAGGGCAGGGTAGGGGAGTCTGCTCAGGCTATCATTGCCATGTTACAATTCTACTACGAAATGAATTTGGTCACCAAACTTGGATTTTTCCACGTTTGACAGTTGCCATAATCCGGTCCTTGGCGGTGATGTTTAAATGAGTGCAGGATTTTGGCAAGACTGATTGTAGCGAATTGGGCGGCACAATTTCAACCCAAAAAATTGGCCACCCCTTAGGATTGGATCATGATCGGCGATTACTCGGGGATTTTATTGATCGGTCACGGCATGCGGGAGCCCTCGGGCGCGAAGGCTTTTTTTGAAATTGTCGAGCAGGTGCGGAAGATGCTGCCCGGGATGCCGGTGGAAGGGGCTTTTTTGGAATTCGCACAACCAACGATTGCCGAAGCAGTCGCTCGATTGGCAGGGCAGGGGGGGGCTGATATCGCGGCCGTGCCTATGTTTCTCTCGGCCGCGGGACACACGATGGATGACGTGCCCAAGGCGGTGGCCGAGGCGGCGGGGCAATATAACGAGGGTTCAGGGTTCGGGGTTCAGGATTCAGAGTTAAGGGTTCAGGGTTCAGGGTTCAGGGTTCAGGACTTGGGGGTAATAAAAAGACATGATGAGGTCAAAATTTGTATTAAAGCGCATGTTGGTTCACGCCAGCGCGTGGTGGAACTTTCGGCCCTGCGATATTGGCAAGCGTTAGAAGGCAAAAAAGAAATTTCAGGAGAAGATACGCTTTTAATCATAGCGGGCCATGGCATTGCGGAGCCGGAGGCCATTTTAGAGTTGGCCCAGTTCGCCGCCCGACGAGTGAAACTAACTCCGGTTGCCCGAGTGGAACCGTGTTTTGCAGTGCTGGGCGAGCCGAAATTGGCCGACGTGCTAATGCAGTCGGCCTCATTGTCTTATAAGCGGATTGTTGTGCAGCCGCACCTACTGCTTAAAGGGCGTTATCATGACATGATTTGCAATCAAGTGGAAACCATCCGCCGAGAATATTCCGATATAGATTGGATAGTGACCGAACCACTGGGGCCGGATCGGCTGTTGGCACAGGCGGTGGTGGAAATGGTAAATACGGAATAAAAAAGTGGACATCAAACAGTCAAATATGGGCCATCTGACCATTTTAGTATTATGGCCCCGATCAGCAATGATTGATGCGGCGTCAATGCCCGGTCAGGTTCAACACCTCCAGAGAGTCAGAGTCTTTTTGACTTTTTCGCTCGGCATCAGCCAGTTGCGTGCATTGTGAAGCGGTAGACTCCGAGGTCTTACCTTTGGGCGGTAAACCGATGAGCCGCACCGCTGGGTACATATCGACTCGATACACACCGCTGGGGCCATTCACCAACTCTATTGTCGCCAGCTTGCTAAGAGCGATTGTGTCGCCGTTCGAACAGATCACGAGTAACCTTCTCAATACCTCGATATCATTGGTGGGAGC
>JBEKSO010000509.1:0-2904 GCA_049516935.1 Thermoguttaceae bacterium | reverse complement strand
TGGGCCTCGCCGCCGGAAAGCGTGTTGGCCGGCTGGCCGAGCTGCACGTAGTCCAGGCCCACGTCGATCAAGCGTTTCAGCCGGGCCTGGACCTTGGTCTGGCCGCGGAAGAAAGTGAAGGCCTCGCGCACGGTCATCTCCAACACGTCGGCGATGTTGCGGCCGCGATAGGTGACGTCCAGGATTTCGTCGCGATAGCGGGTGCCGTTGCACTGGGCGCAGCGCATGTAAACATCGGCCAAAAATTGCATGTCGATCTGGATGTAGCCGTCACCCTGGCAGGCGGTGCAACGGCCGCCGTCGACGTTGAAACTGAAATGCCCGGCGTTGTAACCACGGGTGCGGGCTTCGACGGTGTCGGCGAACACGTTGCGGATTTCGTCGAATACTTTCAAATACGTCACCGGATTGGAGCGCGGCGAGCGCCCGATGGGGCTCTGATCGACCATGATCGCGTCGTCGATCTGGCCGTCGCCGAATATGTCGTCGTGCGGATAGGGTTTTGGGGCGTCTTTGCGCAGGCGGCGGCAGAGCGCCGGGTACAGGGTGTCCTCGACCAGCGTGCTCTTGCCCGATCCGCTCACTCCGGTGACTAGGCACAACATGCCCAGGGGAAATTCCACGCTGACGCCTTTGAGGTTATTACCCCGGGCGCCGGCCAGGCGGATCCAACCGTGGTTTGGCGAGCGGCGCCGCGGATTTGCACCCGCTCCGCGCCGGCCGGCAAGATAATCGCCCGTCAGGCTGTCCGGCGATTTTTCCAATTCCTCGGGGGTTCCCTGAAACACGATGCGCCCGCCGCGCTCGCCCGCTCCCGGACCGATCTCCACGATCTGATCGGCCGCGCGGATCATCGATTCCTCGTGCTCGACCACGACCACGGTGTTGCCGCGGTCGCGAAGTTGCTTGATGGCGGCGATGAGCTGATTGATGTCGCGGGGATGCAGGCCGATCGACGGCTCGTCGAGTACATACAGCATGTTTACCAGGCTGGAACCCAGGGAAGCGGTCAGCGCCACGCGCCGGGCTTCGCCGCCGCTTAAGGTCCGCAGTGGCCGGTCCAAGGTCAGGTAGCCCAGCCCCACTTCTTCCAGATATCCCAGCCGGGCTTGGACCTGTTCGAGCATCATCCGGCCCACCTGTTGTTCCCAGGCCGGCAACTGCAAATCGCGGAAAAAGGCGGCCGCATCGCGGACTTTCAAGGCGCAGATTTCGCCCAGGTTTTTACCCCCCACGCGCACGGCCAGGGCCTCGGGCCGCAAACGCGCGCCGTTGCAACTCGGGCAGGTCCAGGTGCTCCGCCAACGGCTTAAAAACACGCGGATGTGCATCTTGTACTTGCGCCGCTCCAGCCAGGCAAAGAATCCTTCCAAGCCGCCAAACTTTCGTTCCGGAACGCCGCTTGTAATCAACGCCAGATGCCGCCGGTCGAGTTCCTTAAAGGGCGTTTCGGTGGGGATATCATATTCCGCGGCCAGGGCCAGCAGTTCCTGCAATTCATGCTCGTAAGCGGGCGTGTTCCAGGGGGCAATCGCACCTTCGGCCAGCGATTTGTTCGAATCGGGCACGACCAGGTCCATGTCGATGCCGATCACGTTGCCAAAACCTTCGCACTCCGGGCATGCGCCCAAGGGACTGTTGAAACTGAACAGCCGCGGTTCGGGCAGAGGATATTCAACGCCGCAATCCTCGCAGGCCAACTGCCTGTTGAATCCCAACCGCTTCCAGGGACGGCCGTCGATAAGTGACATGGGCCGAGCAGAGGGTTCAGGGTTCAGGGTTCGGGGTTCAGGGTTAAGAGTTCTGAATTCAGAGTCCCCTCTCCCTTTGGGAGAGGGCAAGGGTGAGGGCGAGCTTTCACTAACGTCTTCCACAAACACGTAACATCGCCCGCGGCCTTTGGAAAAGGCGGTTTCCAGTGAGTCGCGCAGCCGGCTATCGCTCGCCCCGCCGGACGTCAACCGATCTACCACGACATAGATCCCATTGGGAGTGGACAGTGGACAGTGGACAGTGGACAGAGATGAATTTTCTTCGTCCAGGTTTATCAGGCGTTGGCCGACAATCACGCGAATAAATCCTTCTTCGCGCAGACCGGCGGCCAAGGCATCGCATTGATCGGCAGCGGGCGGATCGATTCGGAAGGCGATCATGTATTTTGTGCCCGACGGCAAAGCGGACAATACTTCGGCGGTACTTTGTGGTGTGTCGCAGTGTACTTCCTGCCCGCATTTGAGGCAAAATACGTGCCCGATCTTGGCAAACAACAATCGCAGATAATCGCCCGTCTCGGTGGCCGTGCTTACAGTCGACCGGCTGGAGCGGCCGGCGTTTTTGCTGGTCACCGCGATGGCCGGGGGGATGCCGTCGATGCGTTCAGCCTCGGGCTTTTCCAATCGCTGCAGGAATTGCCGCGTGTAGGCCGAAAAACTCTCGATGTACCGGCGCTGGCCTTCGGCATACAAAGTGTCCAGCGCAAGGCTGCTTTTGCCGCTGCCGCTTAATCCGCAAAACACGATCAACCGCCGGTGCGGCAGATCGAGGTCGATGGCTTTGAGGTTATGCACGGCCACGCCGCGAAGCGTAATTTGCCCAATGGAATTCATATTGACTCCGGCACGTTCGGTCGAGAGTAAGGCAAATTAGCACTATAGCAGGTTTTTCGCGCTCCGTCCAGCAAAACATACCCCCCAAAAAACCCACTATTTCGGCCGGTCAAATTATTGACATCGGCGGTATTTTTTGTATAGTTAAATTTGTATTTCAGTGTCATCATTCAAACATGAGGCAGCGTAGCACTCGAACACCTGAATTCTGATCGTCTTAGAATCAGACCGGCGTGCATTCTTGCGTCGGCTCATTCTCTATGGGCTTGTGAGTTCCAGTGTTTCTTGTGGCAGGTAC
>JBEKSO010000508.1:0-3680 GCA_049516935.1 Thermoguttaceae bacterium | reverse complement strand
ATGCCCACCACTATGCCCGGGGCCACGGTCCCGGAGGTCTCCAACAAGGCTTCTTCAACCGATCTTTTTGCTTCCCTTAATTGCAGGTAACGGGCGACGATGTAAATGCCGTAATTGATGCCCAGGCCGGTAAGAATCGCGCCGAATGCGCTGCTGAGGATATTCAGATGCCCGACCGTCAACACCGTATAGCCCAGCGACCAGATCATGCCCAGGAATAATGCGGCCATGGGCAGCATGGAATGCCGCAAGCCGCCGAACCCCAAGATCACCACTATGACCACGCCCACTATGGACAAGACCGTGGCAATGGCCATCGAGGATTCGCTGGAAGACATTTCATCGTGTTCGATGATGGGCAGGCCCGTCAACCCGATTAGCATTTCCGGATGGCGTCCCCGGGCACGATCGACTATCCGGCGCAGGACGTTGACGGCGTCGTTGTTGCCGGTGAAGCTGTCCTTGCGTGCGGGGGCGAGTTTCAATTGGATGAAACCCATGCGGCCTTGTTTGGTCAAGAGATATTGAGCGGCGGGTTGATCGCGGCCCTTTTGATCGGCCATATCAGGCCAGGGCGATTGATACCGGCCGGGCTCGCTGAGGGCAATAGCCAGGCTGTTGAAAAAGCCGGCGATCTCTTTTTCCAGGGCTTGTTTATGCGCCTGGGCTTGTGCATCCTGTCCCTGAATGCTGGGAAGATACTGCAAAGTTTTTCCCATTTCGCCGGCCATGTTGCCCAGATTCATTTGGGCCCAGTTGCCGCCGATCAGCGGGGAATAATACAGTCCCTTGGAGCGGATCTTTGTCAGGTCGATCTTGTGCAATACCGTATTCCAGAGCCGGGTTTCGCGGAGCAGATCGGCCGCAAGTTCGTCGATGAGGAGAACGACTTTTTCCCGGCTGGCCCCCTCGACGACCACGATTACGTCTTCCGTGGCGCCGAATTCTTTTGTGTATTCCACCCAGAGTCGATTGAAATTGCTTTTTGGACTAAGCAGATCGGCCCGGCTGGTGCGAAAACCCAATCGGGTTTGAGTGAGATATAGGGAAACCACGGCCGCCATCACCCCAATAACCACCGTGGCAAGGGGAAATCGCAGGACAAGCCATGTAACCCCCACCAGTAAGCGCCCTAAGAGCGATATGTTTTCGTGCGGCGTCCCTTCCGCGGGCATAATAGGCTCTTTCTCAGTTGATAATCCGGACGATTGTCCGCAGTAACCTGGGTATCCTACACAGGAAAGAGAAGACTCGTTCCCCGAGATGTATAGGCGCGAACTCAGACCGGTTTTAACCAGACTGGCAAGGGTGGGGATTCTAACGAACCGCCTTTATCAGGGCAAGAGGAATTTGCCGGGAATTTAAAGCCGTAACTATAGGCATAACAAGGAGTTTCGACATAAAAAATCGCATCCCGACTAAAAAACACTTGCTTTATTGCCAATCTGTGAAAAGTGATGCTCAAAAAGCAGCCATTTAGAGGATCGAGTGTTTACATTTTTGTTGGTTGAAGAACACATATTTTCAAAATTTAGAACAATACGGCAGGTCGATGACAAAATGGGCTGATATTGAGTGCACACCAGCCGCCCTCTTCCAATGTCCAAATTCCAATGTCCAAAAATAAACCCATGCCAAAAGACACGGGTTCATTTTGTAATAATAAATATTATCTATAAAATTTTAACTATACGGATTTCCGCATCCGACGCACATAGGCGAGGAGACTTAACGTGCCCATGCAGAGAAGGATAAGTGCGGAAGGTTCAGGAATGCAAATGGTATCCACAACCACTTCATCGACGTAAATGGGAGCGCGGACGTGGATAGTCTCGACGGACGGATTGAGACTCATCGTCAGTTCGATAACGCTCTGGTGCCAATTGTTATCCTCACAGGACCATGGGTCATGAACCGGGGGTTGCACCAAAGTGTCGGAAATCAGGGTTGCGGTCGTGGATAGGGGTGGCGGAGTCGAAGAGCTGATATAAATCCCAGTCGGACCATAGTCTGGGTTAGAATCCCCTTTGTTGCCCATATAATCACCTATGTTGATGGGAAATTGCTCATACCAAGTCATTTGGAGCCAGATTTTTTTTGTATCGTTGGGGATTGGGGCGTTCGGGATAGTTATGTCAAACGAGCCGGAAAGAGAATAAACGCCTTGGCGCCCTAGAAAACTGTTTGTCCAATCAAAACCATACGGATCAGGTGCAGGTGGCCAAACATCGGGATGCATCGTCAAGGAAGGAACGCCGAAGGGATTAAAGTAGTTATCCGGAGCGACGCCGTTCCGGGCGTTGTCAGTGGTGAATTCCCACTGCTCCCTCGTCGTGCCGGGCTGGCCACGCCAAGATGGCGGACTGATGTCGTCTGCCACCGCCGATTGGGCAAAAATTAATAGTGCCAATCCAACTCCAATGAACAAAATCGATTTGTTACAACACATGTACTGATTCTCCTAATATATTAGCGAGAGAAAAATCTCCCTTGTCGAAAAAAAGGGTGTGAAATAAAACAACGAGGAATCGCTTCAAAAAAAGAAAAGCCAATCGCATGACCGGCTAACCCAAGAATGCAACCAAGGGAAAAGACTTGCGAGTTTAAGCCTTTTTAATCTTGATGCTAACGCTACCTCACCGCTGCCTCATATAGGTGGTGGGAGGGGAAAAGAATTAGGTAAGCTAATTATGCTTAAATTTACCAAAGGACTTTTATTTGTCAATACCTTACTAAGTAACTTTTTTATAAATTAATAAATCAATCAAGCCCCAAGATAGAACCGCCTTGGTTCATTGTCAGGAACAATGTGGGGCCAATGGGCCTAAACGATTGGCTTTTCCGCATGGACTTGAGCGGAGGCCTGGGCGTTGGATCCGGCCATTTGGCGGCAGGCCTGGGTGATGCCGTTGGCGTCCAGCCCGAGGTCGACCAGGAGTTCGTCGCGGGTGCCGTGTTCGATGAAATGGTCGGGAATTCCCAAACGGCGAATGCGGCCGGCATCGAGATGTGCGTCGCAGGCGGCTTCCAGCACCGCGCTGCCGAATCCGCCCATCAGAACGCCTTCCTCGACCGTGACCACAAAAGGAGATTCGGCCACTGCACGGAGGATGGTTTGCGTATCCAGCGGTTTTACAAATCGGGCGTTGATCAGCCCGATATCCAGCCCTTCCTCGGCCAGGCGGTCGGCCGCTTCCACAGAGACGCAAAGCAGCGATCCGCAGACTACGATCATGCCGTCACGGCCCCAGCGGAGCACTTCGGACTTGCCCAGTTCGATGGGTGTGACGGGGCGTTCGACGGAAATTGCCTCGGCCTTGGGATATCGGATGGCCGTGGGGCAAGGCAACTCTAGGGCCAGGTCCAGCATGGAGGCGACATCGGCGGCATCGCCGGGAGCCATGATCACCAGATTGGGAAATGGCCGCAGATAAGCCAGATCGAATACGCCGTGGTGGGTCGGACCGTCCGGCCCGGCCAGACCCGCCCGATCCAGCAGCAGTGTAACCGGCAGTTCCTGTAGCGATAGCTCTTGAAAAATCTGGTCGTAACTCCGCTGCATAAAAGTGCTGTAGATGGCGACCACGGGCCGTAGTCCGGACTTGGCCAGACCGGCGGCAAAGGCCACGGCGTGCGATTCGCATATTCCCACGTCGAAAAAGCGATCCGGAAACTCGTCC
>JBEKSO010000507.1:0-2918 GCA_049516935.1 Thermoguttaceae bacterium | reverse complement strand
GCACCGCAGCGCTTCGGTCGAGAACGTCCGGCTGGCGCGGAATTGGACGGATCGACCCCCGGAACTCGTTTGGCGACACGAGATCGGCGCGGGCTGGTCGGGGTTCTCCGTGGTCAATGGGCATGCGGTCACTATGGAGCAGCGGGGCGACTGGGAGATGGTCACTTGCTACGGCCTCAAATCGGGCCAATTAGAATGGGCCAATTCGACTGCGGGGCGTTATGAGCGGCTGGAGGCAGGCATAGGCCCGCGAAGCACCCCAACCATCAACGAGGGCATGGTCTACGCCATAGGCGCTCTAGGTCATCTAGTGTGCCTCGACGGAATGAACGGGAAGTGCCTCTGGGAAAAAGACATTTTAAAGGAATTCGGCATCACGCCTAAGGACGAAGCGGCCGGCGTGCCCTGGGGTAGGGCCGCTTCGCCGCTGGTCGTTGGCGATCGAGTGATCGTGCCCGTGGGCGGGCGAAAAGGGGGAAGTTTTGTCTCCCTGGCAGCCTACGACAAGCGCCGAGGCGCTCTGCTCTGGAAAGGAGGAGATAAGCAAATCAGCTACAGTTCGCCGGCCACGGCGACTCTGGCCGGCATCGAACAAATCCTCAGCGTCAACGAAGACACACTAAGCGGGCATGATGTAAACACGGGAAGGCCTTTGTGGGAACACCCCTGGAAAGGTCATACAAATTCCGATCCAAACGTCTCGCAAGCCGTACCCATCCCGCCAAACCGGGTCTTCATTTCCAAGGGATATGGCCAGGGGGCCATGCTGCTTCGACTAGGTCCGGGAACCGGCGACGATCTGGCTGCCGAGGTCGTATGGAAGAATTCGAAAGTGTTGAAAACCAAATTTACCAATGTGGCGATTAACGGGAACTACGTTTACGGACTCTCCGACGGTATTCTGGAATGTGTCGATTTGACCGACGGCCAGAGCAAATGGAAACAAGGACGTTACGGGCATGGTCAGATCCTGCTGGTCAATGATCTGCTGCTTGTCCTGTCCGAGAAGGGAGAGGTTCTGCTCGTGGAGGCCGCGCCCGAGAATCCAAATAACGTCCTGGGCCGTTTTCAGGCGCTTGGCGGGCAGACATGGAACAACTTCGCCCTGTCCGGCCCGTACCTCCTCGTCCGAAATGCCGGTGAAGCAGCCTGTTACAAGCTGCCGCTGGACGCGCAGCCTTGACTCATTTTGTTCCCATGATCTTGTGGGTACCTTTCACATCTCCTTCGGCGCAGCATACTCCGCCTGTGCGAGACAAGAATTGCCGGAAGAGACGCGCAGTGACTTGCGTAGTGTATCTAATATAACTCCCGGCGATAAGAACATAGAAACTACCATGAGATACTACGTAGGGCGCAACGCCAACGCTACGGCCGACACTGCCTGGATGGCCTGCCAAAACGGCCAAAATAGCATCGTTTCAGGTACCATAGGGCAAAACGGGCAACTACCCGACGTTGCAAATATAACCGTAATTAGCTATCCTGGTAAAGAGTTGGAAAACTCCCGCGCCCGTAGCTCAATGGATAGAGTAGCGGATTTCTAATCCGCTGGTTGCAGGTTCGAGTCCTGCCGGGCGTGCTTTGCAAATTGGTTCTTTGCAAGGAGTTGCATTATCTGCAATCTTCTTTATCGCTGTGCTTAATAGGCCGTTGTTACCAGTATTGTTACTTTTTTGTCTTCTGTAAGCTTCCCAGAGGGTATTGGCAGTCCGGTTGGCGTTGCGGCCAACATAGTATCTCATTGTGGTTTCTATGTTCTCATGCCGCATGAGCACCATGAGTTCCTGAGGCATTACCCAGTTTGCCCACCGTTCACCGAATGAACGTCGAAGATCGTGCGCAGAGGCATACTTTATCACTTCCATCATTTCGCCGGTCTTGGAGTCTTTTTTGTTCTCGGTCCGAACCTTCACCATGGCAACCTCTCCGATCAAGCTGATAACCCGGCCAACAAATTCAACTGTTGATACAACTCCACGTGTACGGCTTATAGGCTTGAACACCTTCCCGCGTCGATCCGCTTCCGGTGTAGCATCCAATAACTCGAAAAACTCGGGGGCAATGGGGCATTGTTGATCTTTACCCGATTTCTGTAATGCGCCTGGGATATGCAGCATAGAATAGTCGCCCTTCAATTCAACGCAAATTTTACTGGCATCGATCCGTGATTTACTGGGATCGATCCACCAAAGGTTAAGGGCTTCCCCAAGCCGTAAGCCAGACCACCATAAGCCGCGGAGTATATGGCGCCAAGATTCGATCTCTTGCACCGTGGGGACATATTCGACTTTGGGCCTGGGCTTGATTTTTCGCTCAGGATCTTTTCGGGGTCTGGGCTTTCCTCTGAACATAGACATGGACAGGGCCGTGAGGACAGCATCTAGCATTCGTTCGAACTCTTCACTTGTGACCGGCCGACCTTTCATGGAGTCGGTCTTGCCGCTTCGTCGTGCGCGTTTAGGCCGCTTCATTTTGGGAATTGCGGATAGATACCCCTGATCGACCGCCCAAGCCAAGGCAGCGTGTAAGTGCGCCAGGTGAGCCTTAATTGTCGCTTCAGATCGACCGAGTTTCCTTAGCTCGGCTTGCAGCGCGCTTGCCCGCTCAGCGTTTAGCTCACGTAGCGGGCCGTTTTTTACTTGTGGTAAGATTCGCTCCAAAGTGTTGAAAACACTGTCCACCCTACGCGCTGTTCCATCGGCAAGGCTGGGCAACACTTCTTGTTCATACCTTTGCCGGAAATCTAACCATGTAATATCCTGACTGGCCAAAACCAGACCGTTCCGCAAGTCCTTTTCCAGATCGCCGGCGGCCCGCTCGGCATCCTTACGGGCTTTAGTTCCGCCCCGAGCCACACCGCTGTCTTTTGTCCTTTTGCGTCCGGTGGTTAAATCGTTCCATTGCAACTGATAATT
>JBEKSO010000506.1:0-2937 GCA_049516935.1 Thermoguttaceae bacterium | reverse complement strand
CAGTCCGGCTCGCCGAGCATATACGCCGGGATGAGGCGGGACAAACGCCCCAGCCCGGTCCTGAAAACGAGAACTTGATACACGAGATCGACGCCTTCCGCAATACCGGCCGGGCAGTCGAGGACCTTTATCGCGAAGCATCATCGCTCGTGAGGACTTTTGGCGTTGCCGGAGCATGGTTCGGGGCTTGGGTGGGATTAGTCATCGGCATAAAACTGATTCATCTATCCATCCGCCGACGGCGCACCGACTATGTGCCCGACCGCGCCGGCTGCGTCTCCTGCGGGCGATGTTTTTGGTACTGCCCCGGGGAACAAGCGCTTTGGAAGAATGAAGGCGGAAGGATGAAGGATGGAACTAAATTTATCTCCGGCACTTGTGCCGGGTGAATGATTGTGAAAATATGAGGTTTAAATTTGGCCGACAATAACTCAAATTATCGCTTGGCAATTTTGACCGCGGTCATTGCCGGCGCGTTTTCGCTGGTCGTTTGCGCGCTTTTGTTCTACGATTACAGCCGCCGTGGCAACAGCGACCCCTTGGAAATCGAGACCTATCAGGCCCTCAAGACTGCTTTGGCAAAACAGCCGGAGAACGATGATTTGAGATCGCAGATCCGCTCCCTCGATCTGCGATTGCGCCGCGAATATTTCCGCCAAAGGGCGTTTACCGTCGTGGGCGCAATCTTGTTGCTCGGCGGGGTGGCGATATTCCTTGTCTCGAGCAAAACCGCGGCCACATTACGGCGCGAACTTCCCCATCCGCAACCATTCGCAACGCCGCCTGACACCGAATCGCAGTGGACGCGGATTGGCCGCTGGGCGGTGGCGATCTTGGCCCTTGCATTGGCCGTACTGGCGATTGTGCTGAGTTTTTCCATGCGGCTGGATATTCCATCCCAGACCTCCTCCCCTCTCCCGACCAACCTTCGGTCGGTGCCCGGAGAGGGCCAGGGTGAGGGCTTGGCAAGTTCAAAGCCTTCTGCACAATCTAAGTCTGTTTCCGAAACGGCGCCGACGGATGAAGAATACGCCAAGGCCTGGCCTTCATTTCGCGGTCCGGGCGGGCGTGGAACGTCGGCCTATACCAACATTCCCACCGAGTGGGACGCTAGTTCCGGCAAAAATATCCGCTGGAAAACACGAGTTCCCTTGCCCGGCAACAATTCACCTATCGTCTGGAAAGATCGCGTATTTCTCACCGGCGCCGATCAAAAACGGCGAGAGGTTTATTGTTTCGATACTCCCTCGGGCAAACTCCTCTGGCAAAAAGAGGTCCCAGGCACGCCGCAGAGCACCGCAAAGACACCAAAAGTCAATGACGACACGGGATATGCCGCCCCGACCGCTGCAACCGACGGACGGCGCGTGTTTGCCATCTTTGCCAACGGCGACCTGGGGGCCTTCGATTTCAAGGGCAATTTGGCCTGGTCAAAGAGCCTGGGCATTCCCGACAATGCCTATGGCCATGCATCGTCGTTAGTTACTTATAAGAATCTGCTTGTGGTGCAGTTCGACCAGGGCACGCCGGAAAAGGCGCCGGAATCGAAATTATTGGCCTTCGATTCGGCCACGGGTAATCCGGCCTGGCAAACCGACCGGCCGGTCTATAATTCCTGGCCCTCGCCGATTGTGATCCATGCCGCCGACCGCGATCAGATCATAACCGCCTCCGATCCCTTGGTGATTTCTTACGATCCGAAAGACGGGAAGGAAATATGGCGTGCCAAGTGCCTTGTGACGGATACGGCCCCTTCGCCCACTTTTGCGGCGGGGAAGGTTTTCGTGGCCCAGGATTCGGCCGCATTATCGGCCATTCGCGCCGATGGCCAAGGCGACGTGACCGCCACGCATATTGTCTGGAAAGGCGATGACGGCCTGCCCGACATATGCAGCCCCCTGGCCAACGACGAGTTCGTCTTCTTGCTGGCAACCTATGGCACAATTACTTGCTATGACGCCGAAAAGGGCAATCAACTTTGGACCGAGGATTTCAACGAAGATTGCATCTCTTCGCCAAGCATGGCGGGAAAACTGATGTACGTGTTTGCAAAAAATGGAAAAGCCTGGGTCGCGGAACCCAAGCGCGATAAATGCCATCGCGTCGCGGAGAGTAATTTGCGCGAAGAGTGCGTCACCTGTCCCGCTTTCCAGGACGGATGTTTTTATATCCGCGGTAAAAATAATTTGTTTTGTATTGGCAATAAATAATATGGACTGCACTCCGTGTGCGGAAACGGCACACGGCGTGTGCCTACTAAATTGTTGTGGCGTAAAAGGTAAGTAATGGCCGAACTGGATTTGACATTCGTCGATCAAGCCGTCGCCCGCTACGGGACACGTAGCGATGCGGTGATTCCCATTTTGCAGGCCATTCAGGCACAATATCGTTATCTGCCGCCGGAAGCCCTCAAGCTGGTTTGCGACTTGACCGAAATCACGCCTGCGGCAATTACCGGCGTAGCTACGTTTTATACGCAGTTTCGGCACCGGCCGGTTGGGCGGCACATTATCAAGGTCTGCCATGGCACCGCGTGTCACGTGAAGGGTTCCGGACTGGTTCAGGACGCGCTGGAGCGCCGCCTGAAAATCGATAAGGGCGACGACACCGATCGCGAAGGTCTGTTCACCATCGAAAAAATTGCCTGCCTGGGCTGCTGCACGCTTGCGCCTGTCGTTCAGATCGACGGCATTACATACGGCCATGTTGCCCCAGTGTCGGTGGCCGAGGTGCTTGCCGATTTTCTCCAGCAAAAACAAAGTGCCGGCGCCAGGCAAACCGCCCTGCCGGAATTGCCCGCTGGCCAGTGCGGGGAAATCCGCATTGGGCTGGGGTCGTGTTGCACTGCGCAAGGCAGCGGCAAAGTGTTCCAGGCGGTCGAGCAGGTCCTGGCCGAAAGCGGGGCACCCGCCGTTTTGAAGCGAGTGGGTTGCGTGG
>JBEKSO010000505.1:0-2938 GCA_049516935.1 Thermoguttaceae bacterium | reverse complement strand
CCGCGTTTTAAACGACATGAATCCCCCCGATGCCATGGAACTCCTGGTCGGCCGCCTGCAAAAAACCAAGAGCAATGGCGAATTTTTGATGAGCATGAATATGAAATCGTAGGGATTGGGAATTAGGAGCTAGGGATTAGGTATTTGGGTGTAAAAAAAGTATTTTTTTATTATTTAGCCCCCGGTGAATACACCGGGGGTTTTGGCTGCGGTTTTATTCCGCTAGGTGTTGGTATGGCTGAGGTTTTTCAAGGAACGGCGGCCAACGTCGGCGGCCGCTTCGCGATTGTGGTTTCGCGATTCAACGAGTCGATTACCGCGAGGCTGCTGGAAGGCGCGATCGGCACGCTAACGGCACACGGAGTGGGTGATGATCGGATCGACGTGGCCTGGGTGCCCGGTGCGTTTGAAATTCCCACCGTGGCCGGAGAACTGGCAGCCAGCGGACGCTACGCCGCCGTGATTTGCCTGGGGGCCGTGATCCGCGGCGAGACCAGCCACGATCAGCACATCAACCGGGCGGTGAGCAATACATTGGCCGAGATCGGCGTGCATTACGGCCTGCCCGTACTGTTCGGCGTGCTTACATGCGACACCCTGGAACAGGCCATCGCCCGCTCCGGCGGCGATGCGGTCACCACGGGCAAGGACCAGGCCGAGAAACGCATCGGCAATAAGGGCGTGGATTGCGCCAAAGCCGCCCTGGAAATGGTCGATTTAATGGCCCAACTGAGGAAAGAATTTAAATAGCTTAAGGGGTGGGCAGTTCACTGCCCACTTATTCCGTTTTCAAAACTGAACCGAAAATAGATTTTATTGATAAATTCAACATTCAGTATTCATCATTCATAATTCTCATTCATCCTTCATCCCTCATCCTTCATCCTTTGAAAAAATGTCTCGTCGCAGTCGAGCACGGCAGGTAGCGTTTCAGGTCCTGTATCAGGACGATCTGAATCCGCGATCGAATCCCGCGGCAAGCGATGAAATGATTAAGAAGCGATTGCGAGCGGAGGAATTGGTTGAATTTTCGCGCAGCCTTGTATCCGGCGTGCGCAGTAATTGCAAGGAACTGGATAAACTGATCGAACAAGCGGCAGAGAATTGGAGTCTCAAAAGGATGGCCGCCACCGACCGGAACATTTTGCGATTGGGGGCCTTCGAAATGCTGCTCACCGATACCCCGGACCGCGTGGCCATCGACGAGGCCGTGGAACTGGCCAAGCGTTTCGGCTCCGCCCAATCGGCGCAATTCGTCAATGGAATTCTTGACAAATTAATGCACGCGAATAAAAAGGATGAAGGATGATTTCGTTTAGCCACGAACCGACCGTGAGCGCTCTGGAACCGCTTGCGGTTTCGCACTAACCACCAATCACTATCCACTAACCGCTTAGCCATGGGTTTATTCGACAAATTCAAGCAAGGTCTGAAAAAGACAGCACAACTCCTCAATACCGACATCCGCGACATATTCAAAGGCGGCGGCCGGCTGGTCGACGAGTCGTTCACCCAGGAGTTTTTCGAGAAACTCGTCAAGACCGACATGGGCGTCGTAGCTGCGCAGGAGTTGGTCGACGAAGTGGTCGCCAATTTCAAAGCGCGGGTAGTCGAGGAAAATGATGTTCTGGATCTGATAAAGCAAAAGCTCAAAGTGCTGCTCGCCCAGCCCGCCGATCCGATACGCTTCGCCACCTCCGGCCCGACGGTGATCATGGTGGCCGGCGTGAACGGATGCGGAAAAACGACCTCCATCGCCAAACTGGGGCAAATGTTCCTTTCCGACGGAAAGAAGGTGATTTTAGGGGCCGCCGACACCTTTCGCGCCGCCGCAGTGGCGCAGTTGACCGTTTGGGCCGACCGCTTGGGCTGCGAGATCGTCACTGGCACATCGGGCAGCGATCCGGCCAGCGTGGCGCATCGCACGGTCGCCAGGGCCATGGAATCCGCCGCCGATGTCTGCATTGTGGATACGGCCGGGCGCTTGCAGACCCAGCAAGGACTGATGCAGCAATTGACGAAAATCCATCGCGTCTTAGGCAAGCAAATTCCGGATGCCCCGCACGAGGTCCTGTTGGTGCTCGACGCCACCACCGGACAAAACGGCATCAGTCAGGCACGGCACTTCACCGACGCAGTCAATTGCACCGGGCTTGTTTTGGCCAAGCTCGACGGCACGGCCAAAGGCGGCGTGGTAGTGGCCATCCGCAAACAGGTCGGCCTGCCCGTGAAGTACGTGGGCGTGGGCGAAAAGGCCGAGGATTTGGCCCTCTTCGAGGCGGACCCTTTTGTAGACGCCCTTTTTGAAGATATGAAAGAATGACAAGGGCACGGGCAAAGCATTTTTAGTATGTATAGCCGCGACCAGTGGTCGCGCTGTTTGGTTATGGCCAAATATCACGCAAGGAAAAACATGGGTAGAATGCCTGTGCCACCGCATGGCGGGAATAATCCGGTTTAATGTAAATGTTCCCCACCTTGCCGGATTGGATTAAGCGGCAACTCTTTACAAGGGTAATAACGATAAACGATATTAATGTATCTAATACACGGTTTACCGTTGCTTTTGATGTAAAAAAGCGTCTTTAATGCCGTTTTTCTCTCGGAATGGTTTTCGCAGACGGCAAAGTTTCCCGCCCAATCTGCCCGATTTTTCCATTTGCTCCTGTTTTGCGTCTTTTCCCATGATTCGCGAATGTAGAACCTTCCGATAGCATCCTAATGTTGGTGAAGTACGTTGCCAGACTTACCACGCAGATTGCGGTTCGGTAGGTTTTTTTTATTCCCTACGCAGAAGCATTGCGGCTGCATGACCCTGTATTCTCCAATAAGGAGTACCAAACCATGAGGCTTATAAAATTGCTGATGACGTGCGGCATACTGGGATGCATGCTCACGGCGACGGCCTTTGCCCAGAGCCCTACAGCGACTGAATTAC
>JBEKSO010000504.1:0-2942 GCA_049516935.1 Thermoguttaceae bacterium | reverse complement strand
AACTGCAAACCATCGAGGCCGTGAAAATTTAACAATATCCACGACGTATTCCAGCCTTTGGCTACAGACTACCTATTGCAAATTGTAAATTGCAAATTGCAAATTTCAAATTGAACAATAATAAATTACATCCAGTAAAATTCCTGGATCAAGGGAAATAAACGTGGAAAAAACGAAATTTGGTGACCAAAATTTATAGATGCGATTCAATCATAAATATTTACCCTTGTTCAATTTGCAATTTAAAATTTGCAATAATAAATATCGATCACCTACCCCCTATATTTATACCATGAACCTTGCACAAGTAATCCACCAACGCTGGGCTGCTGATTCGACGCTCAACGGCCTGCTGCCGGTAACGCGAGTGTATACGGGCTTGAGTTTCGATCCGGTGCGGCCATTCGCCGTTATATCCAAGGAAAGCGACAAGCCCGAAACTTACCAAAGCGACGGTGCGGCCATCGACTCCGTCGGCCTGCGGATCCAAGTTTTTCACGATCATTACGACGCCGGGGCGGAAATCGTGCATCAAATCAAGGCCGCCTTCGACCGTACGGCCTTCGACTTGGCCGGCAGCGACAAAGTGTTGAATATCCAACGCGCCAACGACTCGGAAAAACAAACCAACGATGGCGTCTGGCAATTCACCATCGATTTTAATTGCACGGTGTATCTTGCTTCCGGCGTTTGAAAATAAATGTAGCAGGCACACTCCGTGTGCCGTCTCCCTGCTTTATACTATAAAACATTACACGTATCTGCCCACTGCCCACTATCCACTGCCCACTTTAAACTCTCATGTCAATCGCATACAAAGAACTTACCGGTTCACCGATCGAACAGTACGATGCCAATGGCATGACCGCCACGCGCCTGTTTATTTGCCCGTGGGACGACCGCGATTCGTTCGTCCAGGAAATACTGGGCGAGGGATATCAATCCGGCATAAGCGACCCGGTGGCTTATCCGGGTGCGGGAGGCGTTGCGGCGATCAAGGTCAAAGTCGAACCTCTGGCCGACGATCTTGAGATTCAAGACCTGGGCGATCTGGCCGGCGGGTTGAATGCGTATCAGGGTTTTGCCAAAGTCACGGTAAGTTATAAGAAACAAACCGATACTGTGGCACTCAATGTTGTGGCAGGCATCGCTTCGCAGAGCCAGTTGACATATTCCACCGAATTGACTTACGATGCCGTGACCCTTCCGGGCGGAGATTTATATCTGCCCGGCAATACCCAAGTCGCCTTTCCCACGGCGGCCCAAGGCACGGTCTGCATCCCGGTCACAAAACACATTCTCACCTGGAGCGGCGTGACCAGTCCGCCTTGGAGCACGATCCGTAGCTGCAAAGGCACTTGGAACAACGCCGAATTTCTAGGGGCGCCGGCCGGAACGCTGCTTTTCGACGGAGCAACAGCCAAGGGCATATTCCCCTCGATTTCCAGCTTAAGCGAATGCCCTGACGGCTGCGTCCTGGAATATACGTTCCGCGAAAGACCCCTGGTCGCCCAATCGTCTGTGAATTTATTTTCTACCAGCGACTTCTCCCTGCTGCTGCAAGCCGAAGAGTCGGAAACTTGAGTTGAGGATAGGAAATTGTGAATAGGTTAGTTGGTCGGGAATCGAGAATAAATAATGCTATAATGAATTTTGTAAATCTCCTTGCAATCGAGCCAAAAACTGTTCTGAACTGCCTATTTCTGTCGCCGCTTCGCGGCTTAAATGGAAGGGATTAATTTCTCCCAGGGGCTGACGCCCCTGGCTATGCTCTGCCGTCCCTTCGGGACTGAATTTCCACTTATTTCCAATCGTCCCTTCGGGACTGAATTTACGATTAATTCCTATCGCCCCCAACACATAGCCCATCGCCTCTTTAAGCAGCCCCCTTTTATGAACATCATTGGTTTGTTATACATATAAAATTCAACAGAGGAACTTACCAATGTATGACAAATCAGAGTTGATATCGCTGGTTCGTGCCAAGGCGCTCAAGTTTGGCGATTTTACCTTGGCTTCGGGGAAAAAGGCGACTTATTATCTCGACGGCAAGCAGGTTACGCTCGATCCGTATGGGGCGAAATGGGTGGCCGAGGGGATTTTGGATCTATTGGCGGCGGAAGGCATGCCCAAGGCCATCGGCGGGATGTCGATCGGGGCCGATCCGATTACGTCCGCGGTGGTTGTGATGTCGGCCGTGCGCGGCACGCCGATTGTCGGGTTCTTGGTGCGAAAGCAGGCCAAGGGGCATGGCACTAATCAATTTGTCGAAGGGCCGGTGAAGCGCGGCGACAGCGTGGCCATTGTCGAAGACGTGGTGACCACCGGTGGGTCGTCGCTGGAGGCCATCCAACGGGTCGAGGCCTTTGGGCTAAAGGTCCAGCGGATAATCGCCATCATCGACCGCATGGAAGGCGGGGCTGAGGCCTTCGCCAAAAAAGGCTACAAGTTTTCCAGCCTGCTTACGATCCGCGATTTCGGGATCGAACCGCCGAAAGAATAAGGATTAAGCAGTGGGCGGTGGGCGGTGGACAGTGGGCAGTGGACGGTGCGAAACCGCAAGCGGTTTCGACAAATCCCTCATTCTTAAGTCCTTAAATAATGCTCGCTCATCCCTGCTTTCTCCCCATACAATCGTTTCCACCAATAACTTCGATAGGGGGGGTGTAAAAACAGGCTATCTTACCCAACTTATGCTTGAAAACACTCATCCCCTTTGAACTTACGTTCCGATGGTAACGATAAGGTAAGAGGGGGAAACCCTACATCGGGTTTTTGTGATAATATGGGCAAAATAAATTGTATGATATATATGGGCGATGATATTCAGGGGGGGAGAATTTAACGATTCCAGCGGCCCCGTCTGTTGCAGGGAGCAGGCATCAGACATAATTGGAAACAAAATGATTAGACCATTATGTTGGGGCAACAGTTTAACTGCT
>JBEKSO010000503.1:0-2957 GCA_049516935.1 Thermoguttaceae bacterium | reverse complement strand
CCACCAGCAGCGCCCGGGCCTTGTTGGACGCCTGTCTAGCGCGTTTCGGCATGCACCGCCGCTTTCGTTTTTTTTTGACGGCCGAAGACATCGCCCGCGGCAAGCCCGACCCGGAAATCTATCTTACCGCCGCAGCCCGCTTCGATCTTAACCCCGGCGAGTTACTAGTTTTGGAGGACAGCCAAAACGGCTGTAAAGCGGCGGCAGCAGCCGGCGCCTTTACCGTGGCCGTGCCTGCCCGGCACAGCCGCACACAGGATTTCAGTTCGGCCATGTTGGTCGTTGAAACCCTATCCGATCCAAGGCTTTACAAAGTTTTGGGCTTAAAATAATCCGCGCCGCCGCTGGTTTAAGTGCAAGCACTGCTGCCATGGCGTTTTCCAATGCTTCGATGATTAACCTTTTATGGGGGATTTGCTAATGTAGAAGGCACACTCCGTGTGCCGTATAGCATAAGTACTCTCCGTGCTAGCGCCTGCTCGATAGGCTATCAGAATCTCGAAATCTCATAAACGGCACACGGAGTGTGCCTGCTACATTTCATTTTCCCTACTTTCGGGTTAAGGAAAATTCTCAGCACCCCTTGACTATTATCATGTTAAGATGCTACATTCAACAATATTCTAGGAACAGCTTCGTGGACGAGCGGTTTAAGCGGAAATTTTGTAGGACTTGTACAAGGAGAAGCGGGATGCTCAAGACCCTTGGAATAGTCCAGGCTTGCTGCCATGCGCGCCAATTCCGTTGCAGGGCGGCAAGAAAACTCGGGGGACGGTCGGTTCTGGAATGGGTCATCCGCCACGTTACCGAGTCCCTGCGCTTAGACGGCGTGATCGTACTGGTCTGCGACGACGCCGATCATCGTTTCATGCGAAATCTCGTGCCCGCCGACGTGCCATTCTTCGTCGGCACCAAACCGGACAGCCTGGGCCGTTTTTCACAGGCCCTGGAACAATACGCCACCCAAGACGTGATTCGCATCCGCGGCGACCATCTTTTCATCGATCCCTCGCTGATCGACCGCCTGGTGACCACCGCCGCCGAGCATCCGCAATTCGACTACATCAGTTATTGCTCGCGCGACGGGCAGCCGGCCATCCTATCGCCGGTGGGGGTGTATGCCGAATGGATCCGCGCGAGCGCCCTGCACAAAGCGGCCCGTCACGCAAAACATCCCGAAGAGCGCGAGCATGTCACCCGATTCATTTATTCCCATCCCGAAAAATTCAACATCCGCCTCATCCCGGCCCCCGCCGAAATCGACCGCGACGACGTCCGCTTGACCGTCGAGATGGAAGAGGATTGGGACCACGTCTTGACGATCTACGAAGCCCTGGGCCCGGATAAAATGGATTGGCGGCGGATCTCCCACTTGCTCGATCAGCAACCGGCCTTGCGGAGCCGCATGGCCGCCCTGAATCGCGACACGGTCCACGCTCAATGGTAATTATAAAAGGATGATGGATGAATGATGAGTGATGAATGAATTTGCAAAATATCTGATTCCAGGTTAAATTGATAATAGTAAGCGAAATAATAAAAAACTGAAAACACTCCATATTCATCATTCATCCTTCCCCCATGCCCCTTTCCCAAATCCCAGTACGCGCGCCTCGGCATAATCGGCGCATCCACCGTCCTATCGAGCCCCTACCGCTGGCGAAAGCCGTAAGCGGCATTCTTTTCGATATGTGCAACATTCTGTACGACGACACGGTATGGCGTCGCTGGGTGCTGATGCTTTTATCGCGGCTGGGATTGAGCACCAATTATTGCAGTTTTTTCCGCCTTTGGGAGCGCGAATATCTGGACGAGGTGCACCGCGGCCGGCGCGAATTCCGCCAGGCCTTCGCCTCGTTTTTGCAGTGTGCGGGCTTAAGCAGCGGGCAGATCGACGAAGTCGAGGCGGCCAGCCACGCACGGCGCCGCCAGTTGGAAGCCCTATGCCGCCCCCTGCCCGGCGTGCGAAATACCCTGTGGCGCCTGCACCAGCAAGGCTTTGCCATGGGCGTGATTTGCAATTCCGAGCATAATGCCCTGGCGTTGCGGCAGCGATTGCATCGATTCGGCATCGAAAAAATGTTTCCCACCGTGGTCTCATCCATCGACCTGAACTCCTGCATGCCCGAAGCAGACTCCTATCTGGCCGCGCTGCGGTCGATGAAACATCCGCCCGATAAAGTCGCTTTCGTGGGCCACGACCGTCTGGAATTGTGGGGGGCAACGGCGGTGGGCATGCCTACAATCGCCTTCAATTTCGATCCCGACGCCCAAGCCGACGTGCACATCAGCCGCTTCGAGGAACTTGTCGAAGTGCTGATTAGGGCATAAGTCCTCTCATTTTTCTTCTTTACCCCTTGTGTGTTCATCCTTCCCATTTTCCCCTTCCTCCGGGCCGGCACGATAGCGTTTCAACCAATCTTCAATCTGTTGGGCCAGCGCGCTGTTTCCCTGCGATCGGGCAAGTTGTATCGCCTTCCTGGCTGCCACAATCGCATCGGATGATTGATGCAGCCCTGCATAGGCCTCGGCCAAATTATTTTGGGCGCTAATGTAGCCGGGCCTGATTTGCATCGCCCGTTTGAGATGTTCGACGGCCTCGCTAAACCGGCCGTCCTGGATAAAGGAGACGGCCAGGTTGTTGTGGGCTTCGGCATCGCTGGGATCTTTTTTCAAGGCCTTTTCGTAATTTTTGATCGCATCCGCATTTCGGCCCAAGCGGAAAAAAGCGACACCCAGATCATCGTAGGCTTTTTTGCTGTTGGGATCGATCTTCAGTGCTTGCTCGAATTCCTCGATGCCCTCCTGAAATCTATTCAGTTTGGTCAGAGCTGCGCCCAAATTAATGTGCGCATCGAAATAGTCGGCTTTTAGAACCAAGGCTTGCTGGAGATGTGCGATGGCTTCCTTTACCAGGCCTTTATCAATCAATGTTTTGCCCAGGTTGTTTTGGGCCA
>JBEKSO010000502.1:0-2991 GCA_049516935.1 Thermoguttaceae bacterium | reverse complement strand
CATACCTTGTCGTTGCCGAGATTGTTGCATCGTCTTCTGGTATTGGATTCTACGTGATGCAGGCAGAACGATTCGTTCAAACACAGCGGGTTATCGGCGGATTAATTGTGATTGGGCTGCTAGGTCTGACATTCGATCTCATTCTGAAATCCTTACGCGGGCTTGTTATACCATGGCAGGCGGCGGCGGTGACTCATGCCGAAGATTGAACTGAACGACGTCAGCAAGGCTTACGGCGCGACACAGGTGCTGAGGAACCTGAGCCTGCATGTTGAGGACCGAGAGTTTGTAGTACTTCTCGGTCCCTCCGGATCTGGCAAGTCAACATGTTTACGGCTAATCGCTGGCTTAGAGCGTCCAGATTCAGGCAATGTCAAAATGGACGGACGAGACATTACCTCACCATCGAGAGATCGAGGTTTGGTGTTCCAGCACTATACTAACTTTCCATGGTTAACAGTTGCACGAAACGTGGAATATCCGCTCCGGATTGCGGGGACCTCTCGCGCCGAATCTCGTTTGAAAGGGGAAGATTGGCTCCGAACGGTGGGACTGACCGAGTTCGCGAGTTTCTATCCGGCGGAACTGTCTGGGGGAATGCAGCAACGACTTGCGTTGGCTCGGACCCTGGCAGCAAATCCGCAAGTGTTGTTGATGGACGAGCCGCTCGGTGCCCTCGACGCGGTGACGCGGGACTCACTTCAAGAGCAGGTACTTCGGTTATGGGCCGAAACGGGGAAAACCATCGTCTTTGTAACTCACGATATTCATGAAGCAGTATTTCTTGCCGACCGTATCTATGTTTTCTCGAAACGTCCCGCCAAGGTCGCAGGGGAGTTCGTGATTCGACTCCCACGACCCAGAGACCAAAACATAAAGTTCGGGCAGCGATTCGCGGAACTAGCTGCGCGGGCTGCGGAGCTTTTGGTGAAACAAAGCTGATCGAACTCGTTGCCAATGTTAGCCCCAGGGGCGTGGAAGCCAATCCTTGCCCGGCACTCGGCTTATACCGGGGCTTATACCGATTTTTTTCTTTGCCTGTCTTTGGCTGCCATCGAATGGCAACAAGTGGGGTTAGCAGTTTTCTGACCGATAAATACCAAACCCCTTGCAGGGCAAGGGGTTTGGCATCGTTTGACATTGATTGACATTGATTGTCAGAGCGGAGGGCAAGGGAGTCGAACCCTCAACCGGTTACCCGGCACCTGATTTCGAGTCAGGCTGCTAACCATTCGCGTACCCTCCGGCGGACATGCGTATAAAACACATTTTAACATGAACGCATAGTTTGCAAAGTGATCTGCAAAGATCCTCCTAAATTGCTTTCACAGTGACCGGCAAGTCCCCTTGCACGAGCCGAAAAGCCCTGTCATAGTATACGCATATTCACATAATGACGGGATTAGTATAATGCTCCAACAAGATGGGAACAGGTTGATGTTCTTGGTCGATGGGCTATCTGAAGATTATCTTCCTCGACCTGCTCTGCTTTTTCGACCTTCTAGGATCATACTGGCAAAGGGGAGCAATCGCACTGAGGCTTGTCGGCAATTGGCTGAGAAGATTTGTGCGGCTTACCCGGAGACGGAAGTTATCGAGGCATTTGGCGTGTCGCATAATCGAGTTGATTTGGGCGAGACCGATCCATTGCGATTGCATAAGCGAGGCAAGCAAACGCTTGTATTGGCTGAGCATCATAGTGCGGTGCGTTTTAGCAGCGAGGAGGGCAATTCTTGCCCGAACTATTGGCATTTCTCACCATATGGATTTTGCCCTTATGGTTGTCACTACTGCTATTTGGCGGGCACGCCCGGAGTCTGGTTTTCACCCACTGTGAAGATATTCCTCAATCTGGAGGAAATTCTTGCGGAAGTGGATCGAACTGCAAACCAACTTGCCAAGCCAACGGCTTTTTATTTGGGAAAACTTCAAGACGGACTGGCGTTGGAGCCATTGAGCGGCTACGCGCGGAAAATGGTCCCATTTTTCGCCAGGCATCCTTATGCGCGCATGATTATCCTGACAAAAAGCGCCGATATCGACAACCTGCTGGACCTAGACCACTCAAGGCGGACAATTCTCACATGGACAGTCAATACGCCCGAGGTCGCAAATACTTACGAGGCAAACACGCCTAATGTTGCTGATCGGATCGATGCCATGCAGAAATGCACCAAGGCCGGCTATCCGGTGCGAGCAGTCATTATGCCTATCATTCCGGTGGCTGATTGGCGAGAGATATACAGTCGCTTTATTATGACATTATTAAAATCCGTCCCTTTGTCACGAATTACTCTTGGGTCCATCTGTTCCTACCCTCAAGCGCAGAGGTTGATGGAACTCAAATTGGAGAAAAATAACGTCATATCATCACTGCTCAATTATGCACCAAGCAAGTCAATCGACGGACGGCTTCGATTCAATCGCTCAACCCGCGAGGAAGTATACAAGTACATGATTGAGTGTATTCGGCGGGAAAGACCAGACCTGGAGATCGGCCTGTGCTTAGAAGACGAAGCGATGTTCGCGTCACTTGGCTTGCAGGAAAGAATCGGACGATGTAACTGTGTTTTTTGACGACATCGGTTCTTACGCAGAGTTAAGAGCCCGTTCGATAAGGCCATTTATGCTTGAAAACTTATCTGATCCCTGAACACGGAATCCCAAACCCTGCCCTGAATCCATCATTGCGGCAGCAGGACGTCGGCGAGCATGAACTTGCGCAGGGATTTGACCACGCGGCTGAATTCGGACAGGTCGATGGGTTTATTCAAATAGCTTTCCACGCGGAGATTTTCACTTTGCAGGATTTTCAGGTGCGTCAACGAAGAAGTGAGCACGACCACGGGAATGTGCTCTAGTTTTTCGTCGGCCCGGACCTTTGACAGCACCTCGCGGCCATCGACCTTGGGCAATTGCAGATCCAACAAAATCAGGTCGGGACGCGGGGCGCGGCGAAACTTGCCCTGCTGGAAAAGAAAATTGAGGGCT
>JBEKSO010000501.1:0-2995 GCA_049516935.1 Thermoguttaceae bacterium | reverse complement strand
GTTACATCGACGCGCCTATCCTTCGCGACACGTACGATTCGTCGGGCATTTTGGACGATGAAGCCCGGCTATACTACACGGGCGACGCCAACTACAACGTGACGGCCGTTCTCGACGCCGCCGGCGCGGTGCAGAGTTACAACGTTTACGACGCCTACGGCAAGGCGACGGTGTATGATGCGAACTGGGCCAATACAGCTCCCGCATCCGACGGCCCGCTATACTGCGGCTATTTCTTCGACGCCGAGACGGGCAACTACCTTGCCCGCAACCGCTACTACAGCGTCGCCATCGCCGCGTGGTTCACAAGAGATCCATTGATGTATAAAGCCAAGGATATGAACCTGTATGAGTATGTGGGGGATGATCCGGTAGATCAGAACGATCCGACGGGATTGTGCAATATCAAGATTCGCTGTGGCCCCGTTACCCGCAAAGGCATTAAGGTGGGAATGCACTGCGGAGTTATAGGCCCTGATGGAGTGGAATACGGTCTCGGCGGCGGCAACAGCAGTTCGGGAAGCTCTGGCACGGCAACCCCCTATCCCTTTAATCCATATCAGCCCCCGGCACCTGCATATCCGCCTCCGGGAGTCATAGACTATCCAGTCTCATGCCCTGGTCACTCTTGCTGTGAAGTCCAACAATCCATTCAAGACTATCATGACTATAGGACTCCACCACCGTATGATATGGCAGGTCCGAATTCGAATACTTACGCTCATGGTATGCTGACTTATGCAGGTTGCACAGTGAATCCCATTCCGCAGGAGCCAATTGTCATATTGCCTACATATCCTCCAGTATATCCACCTAGCACAATCTATCCGCCACCAACAACGAATCCGCCTGGAGCAGTCGGATGGTAAATAGAAAAACAAAAATGGTTTGGCAAATTCTGGTAGCATCTGTCATTGTGTGCGCCTTTTCGTCATGCGGATCACAGCGACCCGAGGTACAATTTGTGCGTCAGAAGATACCAATTTCCATTCAAAGCGATAAACCCATAACAGTTGAAATTAGTCTGAGCGGCAATGGTGACAATCAGGTAGGCATTCGCTGCTCGCCTCAGGTCTGGAACGCACTACCTAAAGGTGAGGATGCTATTGTAGTAAATCTCAAATCTTCTAATAAGCCAAATACCGAGATTGGTGGAATTTCTCCGGGTAGTGGAAAACGATGGCCGATTGAATCCTTCCATTATCTCTTCTACATTTTTGGGGAATACAACGCTAAAGCTACAGTGGAAATCACTTTTCCGCACGCACCGCCTGGGACAACACACGCAGAAATAATCGTATGTAAAACTCCGGCAGACACCGGACTTTAAGGTTTCGCCGAGTCAAGTCCCGAGTCTGTAATATCGAGAGCAGATTCAAGCGGCCTCTGCGTGCCGTCCCGCTTCTCACCCATTCCCAACTCTCCTCCAACTGTCCCTGTGCTGGTCCAGCGAGATTTGAGTGGACATGGGAACAGTTGATTTCCGACAAAAAAACGATAAAAAAATGTGCGAACGCAAACAAAGCGAAGAGAAATCGGGTTGATAATTGTTCTGTTCTTTGAAAATTTAGAGTGAAAAGAAAAAAACTGTGCGGCCAGCGCGCACGAGCAGCGCGGCGTACTTATTTTGGAACGTCACTCTGTTCAAGCAGCGCGTTTGAGCGTCACGATGGGTAGATGTTTTCTGCCTTTGTGAAAATCGACTTGAAGTTCCAGTCGAACGCCGGGTTTTCCTTTTACCAATGTGCGCGGCGCGGCGCACGGAGAAGCTCGGGGCCAAGCAGCCCTTGGCTCGAAGCGTGGCTTGCGGTTCGCGGGAAAATGGCTGAAATAAGCTTCAAGCGGCGTCTTGCCGCCGAGTTCCGTGTTGGGACGATACTGATTATACCATTCCGTAGCTGCCGTCAGTTCCATCTGGAATTGTTTGCGGCGGAAGGGCACAAGCATCAAACCCGCCAATATGCACTTCATGGTAAGAATCAGCCGTTCCACAATAGCTATGGGGTATTTATATTTGGTATTTTGGGTCAGAGTATTTGTATTTGGGGTAAGAGCGCACTTTGTTATTAGCAGACAAAGATCTATTCGGCTAATGTCTAAGTGCGCTCTGACCCCATAACCTGCCATAACCCTGCCGCGAACTCTTAAAAGCGGTATTCCAGACCTGCGAAGGCCCCGTTGTAGAACAGGTCGCCGTTCGTGCCGGTGGCAACTTGGCCATCTAACGGCCCCGTCGGACCGTACAACGGCTGCTGTGAGGCAAGTGCCACGCCGTCGAGCCACAGCAGTTGATAGCCGCCGCGAATCGACAGGCGTTCGGTCAGGTCGTAGGTCAGCGTGATCCCTAACTCGCCGCAAAAGGCCAGGTTGTTGGCCGAGGCGCCGTTCACATAATGATCGGCAAGTGCGATCGAATCGTAGGCGAAGGCATTTCGGGCTAGGTCGTCGTAGATGCCCGCCTTGAGGAACATGTTCACGCTGAACGGGCCCTGCTGCAGCAGATGGGCATCGGCGCCGATCTGGAAACCAAGCAGGTCGTTGAAGCCGGCCAATTGGAAGATGCCATCAAAGTCGCCGGGGGCGAACTCATAGACCAGGATCCGATCGTCCAGGTTGAGGTAGCGGATGCCCGCCAGCACGGTCAGCCAGTCGTTCAGGCTGCGACAGGCATTGAGCTCGACGCTTTGCAGCCGTGAAGTATAAATGGCAAGGTTGGTAAAATACGGCTGCTGGGCGACTAAGAGATTAGCGCTGTCTTCAAAGGTGGTGCTGATGGAGTCGCTCTGCCCGCCCAGGTTGAAATAGCGGGCGTCCAGGCTCCAATCGTCGCAGAGTCTCCGCGTTACGTCGATCTGCCAGCCGAGTTGCACGGGGAGGTCGAAATCATTGGCGTTCAACAATGACGGCGCTAAACCGATGATCAACAGATTTTGGCTAGGCAAGCGCGAGCGGTTGAGAAACAAGGCATCGGCGCTCACGGTCCACACCGGGTCAC
>JBEKSO010000500.1:0-3001 GCA_049516935.1 Thermoguttaceae bacterium | reverse complement strand
AATCCACGTCGGCCCAAGTTAAGGCAAATGTCTCAGAGGGTGTCCGCAAACCGCCGTAACGTGCCAGGGCCACTATTAGACGCCATTCGGCATCGGGGCATGCCGCAATGATCTTCTCGGTTGCTTCGCGTGAAACGTAGAACGCCCGCGCTGTGTTCACCTGGGCAGGGGCTTTCACGTCTTGCATCGGGTTATCGGCAAGCAATCTCTTGCGAACCGCCGCCCGGAAGTATTGCCGCGCCCGTTTGACGTTTCGGCCAATGGTTGCCGGGGCGTGCCCCTTTGCCTCTTGGCTTGCCTTCCAATCGTCGCAATCGCCCGCCGTAATCTCCGATAACAGCCGATTCGTTCCGAAGAATTCGACAAGCGACCGCTCAGTCTGCCGATAGTTTTTCAACGTGTTGGGCTTCATGCCGGGCCGGGCGTCGATATACTGCTTGATGAATCCGGCCAATGTAACACCCTGGGGCTTTCCATCCGGTCCGGATTCGCGTTTTGGCACCAATCCAACCGCCTCCAATCGGCCGTAAAGTACGCTATTAAGATCACCCAACCATTCCGCTGTTTGCCTGTCAATTGCATGTTTGCCCAACTGTGCGGCCAATAAGTTTTCTATATGGGTTTTGACAGTCTGAGTTGTTTTCATGGGCATTTTTCCAACCCGAACCTGTTTTCGCGTTCCGCCGGCATCGAAAAACAAAATCCTCCGAAGTCCCTTGGAATTCGTGCTTATGCTTGCCATGATCTATTTGCCTTTCGGTTTTCGGGGTTTATTTGCCACTATTCGCAATCCCAAGTATTCGCCCAACCTGTCTAAGATCGGAATTGACAATCCACCATTGCCGCCCATGAATCGACATAATGTAGCTTGGTCGATGCCTGTATCTTGGCTTATCTGGTATCGTGTCTTGCCACAAGTTTCGATTGCCTGTCGAATTTGCTCGCTCAATTTGTATTGCTTTTGTGTCATCGGATATTATCCTATACCATAATTGATAAAATGTCAAGTATCATTTTCAGATTTATTTTCTTCGCATAATCTCGCAAACTATTTTGCATAAGTTACTGCCTCTCCAAACCGCCTATAACGCTAGCCGTGGGGCAGTGTACCTTGGTGATTGACATATCGACCAATGCCGCCAGAGTGCAACAGAATTGATCCTGTGAGGCCAGTTTTCGGGATCGAGCTTTTGTGCCGGATTGATCTTGCTTTCATGTTTTCCAGACCTCTTTAATAGCTCCATAGAGTCTCAATTTATCCATAGGGTCTCTCTCTATAGTGTGAGATTCTATGGGTCGGTTGATTCTCTATAGTGATCGGGGAGCGCCCACTTACAAACGCTGCCTTTTCCAAATCCCTCCCTTACGGATACTATACCAGCATCCCGCTTTGCCCGCATTAAAGTCGCTTTTGAGATCCCCTCTTGACCGGCCAACCGCATAACTTCCGTTGCCTCCATAGGACCGTTGGCGAGAATTTCACGTAGCCATTTAATCACCTCTTGTCTGTCCCCTCGTTGAGGGTCAAATAATTGGGTACTTAGCACCTCATTCACATCCAGATGGACTGGCTCACGTTCCCAAGCTATTACAGGAGCGCCGTCGATGCTTTTCACCACATAAGCCAAACCACTACTATCGGCTGCCAGATTATTTTTAACTGGCAGGAATAAACGCCGGATCGGGTTATCTTGATCCTTGACAATGGCCCACGATGCACGTGCCGCCGCCACAAACGCTAGACTACCCATGCTGCGATAGATCGCCGGACCGCCGCCTTTGTTAAGGTGAGTGATTGCTAGCACGGCCACACGGTTACGTTGAGCTATCTCAGACAATGGGACTAACAGGCTGCGAACTTCACAATTTTTATGGGAATCCGTACCGCCAAGGTATGCACTAATCGGATCGACAACTACCAACTTGCAGTCGGCCGTTGCTTCGATTGCTTTTTCCAATGCAGTAATATCGCGACAGAGAGAAAATGACGCTGTGCCGCAATCGCCATTATCTGGATCGGACCATTTTACGCCAGTAATGAGATTCACCCGGCTTACATCGGCCCCGGCCGCTTTGAGTCGCGGTACTATCGTATCAGCCGGATCGTCTTCAGCCGACAAAAGGACGACACCACCAAGTGGTGCCGGTTCGTCAATGTCCGGCCACTTCATACACTGTGTTACTCGGGCAGCCATGTCGAGTGAGATAAGGCTTTTACCTAATCCCGGATCACTAGCAAGAAGCGTTAGTTTTCCCGATGCAATTCTACCCGGCCATAGCCAGGCTAACGGTTCTGGATGCACCTCGCCGAGATTTATGAGAACAGGCCCTCTACCATTCATGTTCTCATCAATACCAATGTGCTGGATAAGACTATTAAACCTTGCCGGCACGCTGGATAGATCAAACGCATCATCATGCGCATTTCGGATTAACTCGATTGCCTCATTTTTTAAGTGCCGCCGAATCGCCGCTTGATGAACAAGTTTAGCGTAGTGTTTTGCGTTATTGGCAACCGCTGAACACTGCATTATTTCCCCAACGTAGGCCGCGCCACCGCATTGCTCAAGCTCGGCAGAAAGCCATTTGATAAGTAGATGTTCATCGCCGATAGTCTCGGCTGGCATGTTTAAGACGTGTTCCCAAAGTGTCTTATGCCGTGAATCGTGGAAGTCATCGGGCTTAATCTGCGCCACTTCTTCCAGGCGCTTAGGATCAAGCATCACGGAACCTATCAATTTCTTCTCGGATTCGGGATCAAAGATAACTTGATCGAGTAGTTCATCAGGTCGCTTGTGTCTACTCATTGGCCGCCCCCTTGCCCGTTGGCTCGCGCATCTAGCCAACGCCGTAGGGCATCGACCGGGTATAGGACAGATTTTCCCAACCTTGTATGCGGCACTTCATTGGCTTTTGTTAGGGTCCATAAACTGCGCTCTGAAATCCCCAGCGCCCGGGCCGCTTCGCGGGGGCGCAGAGAAAGACGGTCAGTAGGTAGGAG
>JBEKSO010000499.1:0-3015 GCA_049516935.1 Thermoguttaceae bacterium | reverse complement strand
GGCCGGCGGCGGCGGGCGCGGGTTGCGCGTGGCGGTGAACGATCTGGCCTTGCGCGCCTCTTTGCAGCAGGCCCAGGCCGAGGCCCAAGCCGCTTTCGGCAATGCCGAAATCTATCTGGAAAAATACATCGAACATCCTCGGCACGTGGAAGTTCAGGTCCTGGCCGACAGGCACGGCAACGTGGTGCACCTTTGGGAGCGCGACTGCACCATGCAGCGCCGGCATCAGAAACTGATCGAAGAAAGTCCCGCTCCTTCGCTTCCCCAGGAAACCCGCTCGGCCATGTGCCAGGCGGCGGTCCGACTGATCAAGGCCGCCAATTACACCAATGCCGGCACCGTGGAGTTCATCGTCGATCGAATGGGCAATTTCTACTTTATCGAGACCAACGCCCGCATCCAGGTCGAACATCCGATCACCGAAATGGTCACCGGCATCGACCTGATTAAAGCCCAGATCTTGGTGGCCTCCGGCGAACCCTTGCCCTTTAAACAGGATCAGATCCAGCAGCGCGGGG
This sequence comes from Thermoguttaceae bacterium, assembly GCA_049516935.1. Taxonomy (GTDB): domain Bacteria; phylum Planctomycetota; class Planctomycetia; order Pirellulales; family Thermoguttaceae; genus JBEKIK01. Next base: position 2,497 of record JBEKSO010000499.1, on the reverse strand, counting down.
CGGCCATCGAGTGCCGCATCAACGCCGAGGATCCGGACAAGAATTTCCGCCCCAATCCGGGCAAGATCACCCGCTGGCTCACCCCCGGAGGTTTCGGCGTGCGATTCGACTCCCACGCCCACCATGGCTACGAGGTATCGACTTATTACGATTCCTTGATCGGAAAACTGATCGTCCACCAGCCGACCCGTCTGGAAGCCATCGAATGCATGAAGCGGGCCCTTACCGAATTGCGCATCGAAGGCATCAAGACCACCGTGCCCTTGCACCTGAAAGCCCTGGAATCCTCGGCCTTCGTCAATGCCCAAGTCGATACCACGTATATCGAACGCACCTGGCCCACGTAAAAAGAATGAAGGATGAGGGATGAGAGATGAGTGGTGAGAAATGAGAGATGAGGGATGAAACCGCTTGCGGTTTCGCGCTTTAAAACTGAAGACTGATAACTGAAAACTGATAACCGACCACTAAAATACTGACCATTTTCCACTAACCACTAACCATGAGCACCACGTTATCCAGACCGCCGCTGATGCCGTCGAACATTCACAGGGTGGCGATTTTGTTCGCCGGCGGACCCGCCCCGGGGGCCAACGCCGTGATCTCCACCTCGGCCGTCTCCTTCCTCCGCAACAACATCGATGTCATCGGCATTATGTACGGTTATTCGCACCTCCTTGAATATGCCCCCCATCGTCCCCTGGTCGAAAACCGCGACTACATACACATCAATCAAGGCATTTTGAAACGCACTCGAAACAGCCAGGGTATTTTGATCGGCACGGCGCGGGCCAATCCGGGCAAGGACATTTCCGAGCCGGCGCATCTGAAAGACCCCAAACGCAACAAACAGCTCAGGACCGTTTACGACGCCCTCCTCTCGATCGGCGTGGATGCTTTGATTTCCATCGGCGGCGACGATACCTTGAAAACCGCCAACAAGTTCAAGCTCTTCCAGGAACAGTTGCCCCCGGGCAGCAAGCGGATTCCCGTCGTGCACCTGCCCAAAACCATCGACAACGATTACTCGGGCATTGATTTCACCTTCGGATACTTCACCGCCGTCGATGTCTTGGCCGAGGAAATCCGCAATCTCCTGGCCGATGCCGAGGCCAGCCGCGCGTACTTCGTCGCCGAGACCATGGGCCGCAGCGCGGGTTGGCTGGCCTACGGCGCAGCCATCGCCGGCGAAGCCAGCTTCGTCATCAGCGTCGAGGACATCACCGGCAAGTATGAGATGAGCGAGGAAATGACCGATCCTAAAACCGGCAAAACCACGCTCCGCCGCGTGATGGACTTGCACGAAGTGGTCAACCGCGCTGTGGCCACCATGCGCGCCCGCGAAGAGGTCGAAGGCAAGGAATTCGGCGTGATTGTCGTGGCCGAAGGTCTGGCCGAGTATTTACCGCAAAAACACATCGAGGGCGTGCCCCGCGACGAGCACGGTCACATCGCTATTTCCAAGCTCAACCTCAGCCGCCTCTTCGCCGATCTCGTGGCCAAGGAATATACCAAGCAAACCGGCAAAAAACGAAAAATCACCGGCTTGCAACTGGGCTACGAAAGCCGCTGCGCAAGGCCCCAGGCCTTCGACGTCATGCTCGGCAGCCAACTTGGCGTGGGGTCCTATCGGGCACTGGTCGAAAAACGACTCGACGGCGTGATGGTCTCCGTTACCGGCCAGTTGGAACTGAACTACGTCCCCTTCACCCAGTTGGTCGATCCGGCTACGTTGGTCACCGTGGTCCGTTACATCGAACCCAATTCCGACTTCCACCGCCTCGCCCGCTTCCTGGAAACTTACGTGAACGACTAAATTTGACAATCAATAAAAAATTTCAACACAGAGGCATGGAGTACACGGAGAATAAAATGCACATATTTAGCCCCCGGTGAATACACCGGGGGCCCTTTCGGAATTTCCATTTTTCCTCCGGTGTATTTACTGGTGTTAAAAAGTAATTTCAGAAGGTAATTATTTATCGTTCTTATTCAAAACCATTCTCCGTGCACTCCGTGCCTCCGTGTTGAATTAACCAATACAAACTTAAGCACATGCTCGACTTTCCAAAACGCGTTCTATTTTTGGGCTACGGCGCGGTGGCGCAGTGCGCGTTGCCCATTTTTGTCAAGCACGTCCGCATTCCGCCGGCCAATATCTCGGTTATGGATTTCGAAGACCGCGCCGAAATCCTAAAACCCTGGACCGCCCAGGGTCTGCATTGGGTCCGGCAGCGGATCGCTCCCGATAATCTCGCGGCGGAACTGGAAAAACACGTCTCGGCCGGCGACCTCGTGATCGACCTCGCCTGGAACATCGACTGCCTGGAAATCCTTCAATTCTGCCACGACCGCGGAGTTTTATACGTGAACACTTCGGTCGAGGTCTGGGACCCGTACGACGGCGGCGCTCACAAGCATCCAACCACGCGCACGCTTTATTGGCGGCACATGAACGTGCGCCGCATGACCGCCGCATGGTCCGAACCCGGTCCCA
>JBEKSO010000498.1:0-3016 GCA_049516935.1 Thermoguttaceae bacterium | reverse complement strand
GCCGCGTACCAGGACCAATTAAAGGCCCTGGGATTTGCCGAGCTGGGCCTGCGAGCTGCCCCGCAATCTCAAAAGGAGACCAACGGCAAATTCGTGGGCTCGGCGAAATGCGAATCCTGCCACGAGGAATCTTACGCCATCTGGAAAAAAAGCCTGCACTCGAAAGCATACGAAACCCTGGCGAAACTCGATCCCCCGCGGAATTTCGATCCGGAATGCATCAGTTGCCACGTCGTCGGCTGGAACACCACAGGCTTCTTCCCTTATGAAGGCGGATTTGAAAGCCAGGAAAAAACGCCAAAACTGACCGACGTGGGCTGCGAATCCTGCCACGGCCCGGGCGAAAAACACGTGGCGGCCGAATCGGGCAGCAGCGAAGCCATGATGCTTAAATATCGCAAGGCCTGCGTGCTGACCAAGGCCGACGCGAAAAAATCTTTCTGCATCAACTGCCACGACGGCGACAACAGCCCGGATTTCAATTTCGAAACCTACTGGCCGCTGGTCGAGCATTACGAGACAACCAAACCGGATGAGAACGGGCAAAAGTAATCGGCGAAAAAGTGGGCAGTGGACGGTAGGCAGTGGGCAGTGTTTGATGGGAAGTTTTAGCCTAGTATCCCGCCACGCCTAAATTTGTGAATAAAGTCTAAAACCCGCTCCCCTACGGGTCGCGGCTAAACAAAAATGCAACTCACAATTTTAACCGTGGTCATGTACTAGTCGCCAGCAGCGGGAGCATTGCTTTTCATAGTGCGGGAGGATATTATCTGATCGAAAAGGGGGATTGCGGTGGACAATGAAAATCTTCCCCAGGTTGGGGGTGTTGGTTTCGAGGACCTGAAAAAGACCAATGACTATGGGGCCGAATATTGGAGTGCCCGCGAACTTCAACCACTCTTGGGTTACAACCATTGGCGAAGCTTTGAAAAGGCCGTTAAAAAAGCTGTAACCTCTTGCTAGCAATCAGGTAACGAACCAAGCTATCACTTTGCGCGCGCGCAAACCGATCGTTGGTGGGAAGGGAGCGGTTCAAGAAGTACCCGATTTCCAGCTTTCCCGGTTCGCCTGTTACCTGATTGCTCAAAACGGCGATCCTCGGAAGCCTGAAATCGCCAGCGCCCAAAAATACTTCGCCATCCAGACCCGCCGGCAGGAATTGTCCGATCAGGCCGCGGCCGACTTGGAGCGGTTGGAATTGCGGAAGCAGACTACCGAGGAGTTCAAGGCACTTTCCGGCGCTGCCCGAGAGGCGGGAGTGCAGAGTCGGATGTTCGGCATTTTTCACGACGCGGGATATAAAGGACTATACGGCGGACTTGGCGCGGATGCCATCAAGGCCCGCAAACGCATCTCCGAAAAAGAGCAACTCATGGACCGCATGGACACCACTGAGCTTGCCGCGAACCAGTTCCGCATGACGCAGGCCCGCGATAAGCTGGCCCGTCAGCAGGTTCACAACCAGGAAGAGGCCATTGAAACCCACAAGCTGATCAGTCAGGAAGTGCGGAAAGCAATCAAACGGATCGGCGGCACATTACCGGAAAACCTGCCGCCAGCCGAACACATCAAGCAAGTCGAGAAATGCATCAAGCAAGCCAAGCCGAAATTGAGACTGGAGGGTCCGGCCGCCAAAGGACTGATCGGGGAGGATTCCGAAGCGCCGCCTCAAAGCGAAGAAAGATGACGGAAGAGTTTAGCGCGGCCGCTTGCAGCCAGAGTATGGCATTCAATGTCTTTTTTAACGTGAATATCAATTCACCTTAGGAAAATATTTATATTGCTATAATCGACATGCGCGACCAATGGTCGCGGCTTTACATTCTGATCGCCATCTTGCGATGCAAGGAAAAATTCGACAAATGGTTCATTACCGGGCCGACACGGCCCGGCTCTGCCTAGAGCCTATATTTCACCGATTTTGGCCATTACGTCATCGGGGATGTAGAAGTTGGAGGAGACGTTTTGGACGTCGTCGTGGTCGTCGAGGCGTTCCAGGAGTTTGAGGACTTTTTGGGCAGTTTCGGGGTCGGTAATATCGACGGTGTTTTTCGAGATGCGGGTGATTTGGCTGGCCTCGGGCGTGATGCCGGCGTCGGCCAGGGCCTTCGATACGTTTTGATATGCGGCCGGATTGCAGATGATTTCGAATTTGCCGGAGTCGCGTTTTACGTCGTCTGCGCCTGCTTCGAGGGCGATTTCCATGAGTTTTTCCTCGTCGGCATTTTCGGCGGGAATGAGGAACAGACCCTTGCTTTCGAACATCCATGCCACGCAGCCGGCCCCGCCCAGTTTGCCGTTTGAGAGTTCGAAAACTTTGCGGATTTCGGGCGCGGTGCGGTGGCGGTTGTCGGTCAAGACTTCGCAGAGGATGGCCACGCCGCCTGCGCCGTAACCTTCGTAAGTTATCTCTTCGAGAACGGTGCCTTCGAGTTCGCCGGTGCCGCGTTTGATCGCCCGCTGGATGTTCTCCTTGGGCAGGCTGACGGCCTTGGCGTCGTCGATGGCGTAGCGGAGACGGAGATTGGCGTCCGGATCGCCGCCGCCCATCTTGGCCGCCACGATGATAGCCTTGGCCAGCTTGCTCCATAGTTTTCCGCGTTTGGCATCGACCAAGGCCTTTTTGTGTTTGATACCGGCCCAATGTGAATGGCCTGACATAGGTAGAACTCCCGTTGGTTTTTTTACCGGCGGTCAAAGACCGCTGGAATATATGTGAATTCCCACCGGCGGCTGTTAGCCGCCGGCTATTGTGTGACGTTTGGTTGTTATTATTCTATAAACCTTTAATACAACAATAACATTAAATATTCTATCGTTTTTGCATCTCTTGGTCTATTTGACGTATTTTTTCCTCGGATTCTTTGGCCTTTTCCTCATCTTTATCCTGGCGGAGCAATTCGGCGGCTTTTAGCCAGGCGGCGCGGGCCTTTTCCGGTTGATGGAACATCCGGCAGGCGTCGCCAAGGTGGTCGAAGATCACGCCGTCGGGCTGCTTGTCGGCGGCTTTTTGCAG
>JBEKSO010000497.1:0-3021 GCA_049516935.1 Thermoguttaceae bacterium | reverse complement strand
CAGCGCGCCGAGCAGACGCCACATTTCGGCCGTCTCGCGCGAGGCGAAACTCAGATCGCCGCCCCGCCCCTTGCCCGTTGTCAGTTGTTTATACAGGCCGCGGATCGGCCCGATAAGCGGCTCGGCCAGGGCCTGCTGCTGACCCGCGCCCAGCCCGCCGGCGATCCGCCGCCACAGGATCCAGCCCTCCGCCCGGCTGGATGGGAAAGCGAATTTGCCGGAAAGCGCGGTCCAGGTTTGGGCCACCCGCCAGTCGTCGACGGCCAGCCCAAAACCCGGGCGCAGGGCAAAACCCAACAGGTTCAGCCAGCGGACTTCGTGCACTGCGCCACGACGCCGCCCGGCCTCGACCTCCATCAGCGCCTCCCACATCCGCCGGCAAAGCGAGGTCGGCCAGGCATTGCGATTCATGCCGGTCGCTGCGGTCAATCGCTTGATCAGCCCTTCCGGTCTGTCTCCGCCGCCAAGCCCGAACACGCCGCGAATCAGCTTCTCGCATTCCAGCCAAACTGCTTCGTCGATAAATCCCTCTTGCTCAGCGGCCGACTCGTGGGCGGCGACGTCGGTTTGCGTGGCCGAACGCACGTCGAATTGCAGTCGCCAACTCCGCCGGCCGCCGATCTCGCCGCACCACAGGTCGAGCGTGCCGATCTCGGTCAACCGGGCGTGAAGCGCCACCGAGACCGTTTCCCCCTCGCCTTTCTTCCGCGTTTTTAGCACGGTGCGGATCGGCGGCAGCGGCGTCATGCGTTCCCGGTCGATTGCCACCAGTTCCCCGGGCTTGTCCGTGAGCCGAGTGCTGGAAATAAACAAGGGAAACTCCACCGGCTCGGAAACCAAAAGATCGAATCGCCGACCGGCAAGCTCCACGTCATGACCGGGCTCGGCATTGGCCGGCACCAGGCAAATCGCCGATCCCGCATACTCTTTATCTCCTTCACCGCCTTCCTGCCCAACACCTCTTTCACCTCCATCTGGCTCCCTCTTTTCCACGCCGATGTAATACGTTCTCCCCAGCCCGGCCGCAATCCGCACGCCCTGCCCGCGCCGCACCATGCCGTAATAAGCCGCTCCCCGGGCCACGGCCAGATCGAGCCGATCGTTATCCAAAATCACCGGCTGCCATAATGATTTGGAATGTGTGCCACTGCTTGCCTGCCAAGGCATTTGTGTGCCACGACCAACCTTCGGTTGGTGCCCTGCTTGCAAGCAGTGCTCCGTCGGGCTACTGAACCAACTCTCAATAACCTCCAACAATCGCTCGCGCAAAAGAGGCGACTCGAACACTCCGCCGTTAAAAAGCACGATATCGGGCCGGGCCGGATCATGACCCTCGGAAATATCAATGTCCTCCATCGCCACGTGGCGATGCGCTGTCAGAAAAGCCGCCAGGTATCGCGTGACAGCCGGATCTGAGGCGAATGGCAGCCCGAACTCCTGAAAGCCCGACCTACGGCCCGCAGGCTTGGCGTCCAGACCGACGCGGGGGAAAAAACCCTCGACCAACAAATCGCGCACCTCCTGGCCGCTTACTTCCACGTGTATTCCGCCGCCGATCAACCGCGATCCCGCCCCGGGCAGGTTCACAGTGAGCCTTTCCGGCGCATTTTTTCCCAAAAGCGTTTCTTTCACCGACCGGCAAGTCCGCACCAAAACGGCCCATTGCCGCGGCTCCAACTTATGGACGATATCGACGTTATGGACAATATCGATAGTCCCCTCTCCCTTTGGGAGAGGGCTAGGGTGAGGGCTAGGCTGCGTCCCCTCTCCCTTTGGGAGAGGGCTAGGGTGAGGGCTTTCCTCGCTCGTGTTATCCGCAACATTTTTATTTTGTGATTGACTCTCGATCGACAGTTTTTTCTCGATATACTTTGCCAGTGCCAAATCCAGATTGTCGCCGCCAAGTATCAGATGATCGCCCACGGCCACGCGATGGAATTGCACCTTGCCGCCCTCGCCGCGGCGCACGCGGATTAAGGTGAAATCGGACGTGCCGCCGCCGATGTCGCAAACCAAAATCTTCTGGCCGGGCTCGACCAGCCGGTCCCAATCGTCCTGATGCGTATAAATCCAGGCGTAAAAAGCGGCCTGCGGCTCTTCGATCAACACCACCCTGGGCAACCCGGCCGCGGCCGCCGCTTTTACGGTCAATTCCCGCGCTACCTCGTCGAACGAAGCCGGCAGCGTGAGTACGAAATCCTGCTTTTCCAACGGCTCGCGCGGGAACCTGGCGTTCCAGGCGTCGCGCACGTGGGCCAGATATCTTGCACTGACTTCCACCGGCGAAAGCCGATCCACGTCATCGGCCCCGTGCCAAGGCAACAGCCCGGCCGTTCGATCCACGCCCGAATGACACAGCCAAGACTTGGCCGAGTTTATCAGCCGCCCCGGCGCCAGCGTGCCCTGATCCCGCGCGAAAAATCCAACCGCATAACCAAGTTCCTTGTCTTTGCCCTTCCCCCTTTTCTTCCCCTTGCCGCCTAAATCTTGACCCCCAAACGCTGAGTCCTGAACCCCGAACCCTGAACCCTGAACCCTTCCCTCTGCTCCCTGCCACGGCAACCGCATTGCCTCGGCCGGAAACTCGCCCCGCGCAGGCTGATAATGAAACGAAGGCAGCGTCTCCCGGGCTTCGACCTGTCCGGGGGCCACCAACTGCGGCACGGCGAAAGTCCGCACCCGCCACGGCGACTCCTGCGTATCGACGTAGCATACCGCCGAGTTCGTCGTGCCCAGATCGAATCCCACCGCATACCGGCTAGGCCCGGATTGTTCCCCCACATTGTGTTTCATTTTTCAATTTTTTCGTTATTATGATTTAGTGCCTATCCCAATGTCCCCTCTCCCTCCGGGAGAGGGCTAGGGTGAGGGCGAAATTGCTGATGAATGTTGTTTGCCAATTAATTTCTCGCACCAAACATAAAGGTTTTTTGATAGGCTCTCGTTGGCCAGTAAACCAATCACCCTAAATATTCACTGTCCACTGCCCACCGTCCACTGTCCACTAAATATCTTATGCCC
>JBEKSO010000496.1:0-3032 GCA_049516935.1 Thermoguttaceae bacterium | reverse complement strand
AAAACCGTCCGTTTCGCGCACAACTTCCACCAGCAAACGACAACTCAATTCTAATACTTAATAGCCGTTCGTCGAGGGGAGCATTTCAGTCCCAAAGAATTAGAGTATAACAAATTTACTTAGAGCCTATCCCAAAAAGTCCCCTCTCCCTTTGGGAGAGGGCTAGGGTGAGGGCTGAATCGCCTTGAATTCGTGGTTTTAATCTCTTTCTGTTATTGATGTTTTATGTTTTGGGATAGGCTCTTATTCTACCGAGATTTTCCCCTAATATTCATCTTTAAAATACCAAAAACGATTGCCCACCCGATGTAGGGGTTTTGTATGACTGGAACAATAGCTTGTAAAAGTCTATAATCGCCGCGGTTTGAGTTTGCTTAGATTATTACGGTTCATGTTGACATATCGCAGTTTTCGAAACGCCGATCCTCCCATTCTGACGGCCCTTTGGCGCAGCCGTGCTGGTCAGCCCGGACTTGCGAACACGGTCTCGCCCGATCTCTTGGAGCAACTCGTATTCGCCAAAACATATTTCGATTACGTCGGCCTGATTCTTGCCTTTGCGGACGGCTCGCCGGTCGGTTTCGCGCACGCGGGATTCGGTCCCAACGAACAGCTCAGCGCGGTATCGTTCGATTTGGGAGTGACCTCGATCGTGATCGTTAGGCCGGACTGCGCCGAGGGCGATGTGGCGGCAGGGCTGCTCGATCAATGCGAGCAATATCTTCGCGCTCGGGGAGCAAAGGTGCTTTACGGGGGCGGCATTCAGCCGCTTAATCCTTTTTATTTGGGACTGTACGGGGGCAGCGAGTTGCCCGGGGTGCTGGACTCCGATCTAACGGCCCGGAATTTATTCCAGTCGCATGATTATCAGGAAATCGAACGGACGAGAATCGCACAAGTCGATCTAAGCCGCTTCGAAGCGGTTATCGACCGTTCGCAAATGCAAATCCGCCGGCAAATGGTGGTGGAAGAGACGATTGATTTTCCCACGCGCAACTGGTGGGAGGCTTGTACTTTGGGCGGATTCGATCTGACGCGATTTGAAATGGTGCCCCGCGACGGCGGACCCGCCGTGGCACGCGCTATTTTCCGAAGCATGGAACCGGCCGGGACCAATTCTTCGGGCCGGCGCTCCGGCTTGATCGAATTTCACGTCGACCCCGCCTATCACCGCCGCGGTTATGCGGTTTTTTTACTCAGCGAAGTCTTCCGGCAGTTTATGCGCCAAGGCATTACAACCGTCGAGGCCCAAACCATGGATAGCAATACCCCCGCCATCAACCTCTATCAAAAACTGGGCTTCAAGCCAATCGGCGAAGGAAGCGTGTTTCGGAAAGGATGAGGGATGAGGGATGAAAGCGTTTGCGGTTTCGCGCTATGTGCTGTACTCAAATCTATATATGGAATCTGTATTCATCTCTCATCCCTTATCCCTTATCCCTAATCCTTTTTTCACGCCGCATGGCGTTTTTTCTGTTTTGGTTCCCGGGTATCTTTCCAACGCCGGTGCAGCCACCAATATTGGTCCGGGGTGCGACGAATAAGTTCTTCCAGGCGAGTGGTATACCATTGGGTCAATTCGCGAAGTGTGCCCAGGTTGCCGTCGGTGGCCCTCGGATCGGCCATGGCGTAATTGTGCAGATGGAAATGCATGGGCTGGCGCTTGCGGGTTGCGGCGCTAACGGCCATTACGGCATTGTATTCCAGGGCCAACAGGGCGATAGCCTTGTAGGCCGAGGCCGGCCGACCGAAAAAATCCACCCAGCATCCCTTTGGGCCGGCATATTGATCGGCCAGAAAGGTCATCGTGCCGTTGTTGGAGAGTACACGCTCGATCTCATCCGCGCCGCCGTTTTTGGGGATCATATGCTGGCCCGTTCTGCCGCGAAATTGGTTTAAAAAACGATCGATATAAATATTATCGAGAGTGCGCGCGACCGTATAAGTCGGAAAGCCGAGAATGCCCAGCACGTATCCGCCCACCTCGAAATTGCCCAGATGGCCGGTAACGATCAATAGCGGCCGATTTTCTAACAATAGTCGGACCAGGTGGTTTTCGTTTGTCAATTCTACGTAATCGCGCCAGTTGGTCTCGTGGACTTTTCGCGGGGTGTGGGCGACTTCCAGGACCAGCAGGAAAAGATGCTCCCACATTTGCAACTGGAGCCGCTTTCGGTCACGCGCCGAAAGGTCCGGAAAGGCATGCACAAGGTTTTCATCGATCACGCCAGCCCGGATCTTCAACACGTCGCAAAACAGCCAGGCCAACCGCCGGGCGATAGCCTGGCCTGTTTCGATCCGCACCGCCTGTGCGACGCATATCAAAATTCGCACCGCCACATAGACGAGAAAATCGACAACCTGCTTGCGATTCATTCCCGATTCCTTCCTTGGAACGTCATGTTATTGTGTAAATTGTGTAAAGAGGAAAAAAGGGAAAGAGGAAAAAGGGGAAAACTCAGGCGGCATTTTCTCAGGAATATCCATCCGGGGGAAGATCGGTTTTTTTATGGATAAGATTACGAATCGGCTTTTCTTGCTTTTAAGGGGGGGTCGGACAATAACGGTAGAGGGACCGCCCGGCCGGTTTCGGCCGATTTATAAATGGCCAAAATAATCTCCACCGCCCGGCGCCCTTCCGGCCCGTCGATCAAAGGTTTTGTACCTTTACTTATGGCATTGATCACATCCTGAAACTGCCGGACATGGCCATGGATGCCGATGGCCGCCGGATCGGCCGCACCGCCGCCGCTCGGTTTGCGGTTGGCCATTTTGTGCAGAATCGCATCGTCGGCCTTAATTTTTTTGGCAAAATCCCACTTTACCAGGTCTTCTTCCTCCAAAACGGCCGAACCCGCGGACCCGTGGATTTCGATCCACTTCAGATAGCCCGGATAGACCGCCGTGCTGGCCTCGATAACGCCCAGGGCCCCGCTTACGAATCTAATTGCGGCCACGGCAGTGTCCTCCACGGCAATACGTTGGTGTGCAAGCAGAGCGGTCTGGGCATGGACTTCGGCCACCGGACCCAT
>JBEKSO010000495.1:0-3055 GCA_049516935.1 Thermoguttaceae bacterium | reverse complement strand
AATCGCTGATTGGAAAAAAGATGAGCGCAGCCACTCGGGCCACCTTGCGGCGGGGTGTGCCGATATTGCCTCTCCCCCCACTAAATAGCGGTTTATGTCAATCCATGCCCATCGCACCATTGAGACAAAGGGTTTTTCGCGTGCATAACGGGTTGGAGTAGATTATTATAAAACGTGTTGGATATTGAGACTCAGGTTTTAATGTTGTGTTTAATCGTCGGAGCCGGGCCGTGTCGGCCCGGCAATGCCGGGGCGACACGCCCCGGCTCTGATTTGTATCATGGCATTCTTTTTCTGAGATTCGCTAAACATCGATTGAAAATGTTTATGATTGCGAAGGGATTATCCGTTATGATACGACATTTATTTTCTCTAATTGCCGTTTTGGCCGTTTGGCAGCCTTGCGTGACGTGGGCCCAGTCGGCGGGAAGCGAAATCATACCGCAGGGCCTCGCCGCTGGGCATGGTTTAACCCGCACCTGGTTTACGCAGGTGGAAATGGACCCGGGCCGCTCGCGGTTGAAACACCTGGTGTTGGACGATGGAATTCTTTACGCCCAGACCGATAAGGCGGTGGTGCATGCCATCGACGCCGAAACAGGGGCCACGCTGTGGGTAAAACAAATCGGCCGGCCCGAGCATCCCAGCATGACGCCCGGGGTCGGCCGCAATTTGTTGGCCATTGTCAACGGCTCGCGGTTGTACGTGGCAAATCGCTTTAACGGCAAAATCCTGTTGGAAACGGATATCGACGGGGCGCCCGGCGCTGGTCCGGCCGTCAGCGACCAACGGGTGTACGTGCCCACGGTCAAGGGTCTTCTTTTGTCTTACCGCGTGGTACAGCTTGCCGATCAGTTGAAAAAAACGGATAAAGAAGCCCCGCTTTCCCCCCAAACGTCAACTACGGCAAAAAGCGAAGACAAGCAAAATCTCCGCCTTTCTCAACAAACCGTAAGACCCATTTCCTGCCAGTCGAAGGGCCAGACATTGGTGCAGCCGTTGGTCGCGCGGGAAAGCGGATATGAAGAATATGTCGTCTGGCCCACGAACGAAGGCTGCATGTACATCGCGCGCGTGGGCCGCAACGCGGATGCCTATATCGAAGTGAAGTTTCGATTGGAAACGACCGCTCCCATTATTGCGGAACCTACTTATATCCCTGCGGATCCGGAAATATCCGGCGATTCCGGCATAATTCTGGCCGCAACCGGCGACGGGTACGTTAATGCGATTCTGGAAAGAACGGGCGATTCGTTATGGCGATTCTCGGCCGGCGAACCGCTCGCTCAGCCGGCCGTGATAATCGATGAGCGGATATACGCCGCCACCTCGCTGGGCGGGCTGCATTGTATAGACGCGAAAACGGGCGGCCAAATCTGGTACGCGCCCGGGATTGTCCAGTTCACGGCGGCCAGCAAGAATCGCGTGTACGGCGTGGACAAACTAGGTTCGATCCGGGTTCTCGACGCCGCCACCGGCGCCCAACTCGATATCATGCCCGCCTCGTCGCTAAGCGTAAAAATGGTCAACGACGACACCGATCGAATCTATCTGTGGAACTCGAAGGGCCTGATTCAATGCCTGCACGAAATCGGCTTGACAAAACCGATCTCCCACGGAGAGGCCCGCAGGCAGGCGGCCGAAGCGGCGGCGAAATCCATCGCCAATCAAAAAGGGCCGGAAAAAACCAGAGAGGAAAAACCGGCGGACAAAGAAGAAAAACCGACCGCTAAGAAAGAAGCGCCCGCGGAAAAACCGGCCGGCGAAAACGCGCCTAAAGAACCCGAAAGGCCCGCGGAAAACATCAAAGCCGGCAATGAGGCGGAAAAACCAGCCCCCAAGGATGAAAAAAAGGCCGATGCGGGCAAAGACCCCTTCGCGGAATAATTATTTCATTCCTGACGCGTCATAAATCCACGGCCCCCGGTGTATTCACCGGGGGCTAAATACAGCCCGCGGTCATTTACCCGCGGGCTTGTTTTATGATCCTGGGTGAGATTTTCTTCTTTCCACTCCTTGACGGCTCCGCGTAAAACCCGTAAACAAAGGGTGATGCGTTTTTGTTAAATCCATTTGAATAACGAGGTGCCTAGATGGAATCGCCCAAGATCAAACGTGCATTAATTAGTGTCAGCGACAAACTCGGGCTGGCCGGTTTCGCCCGGGGATTGACCGCCCTGGGGGTGGAAATCTTCAGCACCGGCGGCACTCGCAAGCATTTGGAAAGCGAAGGCATTCCGGTCCGCGACATCTCCGAATACACCGGCTTTCCGGAAATGATGGACGGCCGGCTGAAAACTCTGCACCCCAAGGTCCACGGGGGCATCCTCTGCCGCCACGACAATCCCCAGGACATGCAGGCCATGGCCCAGCACGGCATCCTCACATTCGAGCTGGTCGTGGTAAACTTGTATCCTTTCGAGACCACGGCGGCCCGCAAAGGAGTAACGGCGGAAGAAGCCATCGAGCAGATCGACATCGGCGGCCCGACCATGGTCCGCGCGGCGGCGAAAAATCACGCCTTCATTACGGTGGCCACCAACACCGAGCAATATTCCGAGATCCTCGAGGAGATTACGGCCCGCGGCTGCACCACGCTGGAACTGCGGTATCGTTTGGCAGCCGAGGCCTTCGCCCATACGGCCAATTACGACAGAGCCATCGCCAACTTTTTCACGGGCGAGGCGCCCGGGGGCGTTTTTCCCGACATTATCCGCATGAATCTCACCCGCAAAGGCGTGCTGCGTTACGGCGAGAATCCGCACCAGCAGGCGGCCGTCTATGCCAAGCCCGATTCCACCGATGCAAACGTCGTCGCCGCCAAACAAATAAATGGAAAGGAACTGTCCTACAATAACCTGCTCGATCTGGACAGCGCACTGAGCATCGTGCGGAGTTTTGCCCGGCCGGCGGCCGTGGTCATCAAGCACAACAACCCCTGCGGCGCGGCTACGGACGACAAACTGGCCGCGGCCTTGGAAAAGGCGATGGCAGGCGATCCCTTAAGCGCGTTCGGTTCGGTGCTGGGCCTTAACCGCGCGGTCGACGCCGCCTC
>JBEKSO010000494.1:0-3056 GCA_049516935.1 Thermoguttaceae bacterium | reverse complement strand
ACAATTCATCCTTGAACGCATGGCTTCCTCCGTGTAATGATTCGTTGACACAAATCATTTACACAAGGAGCCTTGCGTTCACCTATAGCATTTCACCTAAACTTGGAACTACTGTCATCCTTTATATAATCAGCCAATGCCGCCAAGCCTGGAAATCCCAAACGCCCCACCCACAGCGCGAACGATCGAATCCTTCCGGCGCATTAAATCATCGATGAACATGCAAGACGTTGTTTCGATCTGCGGTCTACCAGATCATCATGCGGGCAGCGGTATATACATCTTCATATACGAGCTTGAAGACGGCTCAAAAGTTTGGATTGGCACGCCGGATTTAAAAACGCTCAACTATGTAAGAGTGGACTTCCCTGACGGACGCAAGGAAAGCCTCATCCGGCGTTTAAACGCAACAAAGACGGAACAAGAGGAGCGCAATTAAGAAGTAAACAAGGCATCCATTACGTTCGTCGCATAGAACCACTACTTACTCCGTGCCAGCGTCACCCTTTCGAAGGCGTCTCTCACTTCCATCGTCCCGCGCGGCCCAATTCTCCGCCCGCTTGCCGTTGGCGGCATTCCACGATAGACTGTATTATTCAATAATGCGTTATTCTCTACACGCGGGCGCGTCATGGACCAAGAGCATCGCAAAACTCAATCCGCTGCCGACGAGTGCATCCGCCTGCGCGGGGCGCGGATGCACAATCTGCAAAATCTCGACGTCGATATTCCCCGCAATCGGCTCGTGGTCGTCACGGGCCCCAGCGGGTCGGGCAAAAGTTCGCTGGCCTTCGACACTCTTTATGCCGAAGGCCAACGGCAGTATATCGAAAGTCTTTCGGTCTACGCCCGGCAGTTCTTGCACCAGTTGGAACGCCCCGACATCGATCTGATCGAGGGCCTGCAACCGACGATATCCATCGATCAGCGGGCCGGCAGCCACAATCCGCGGAGCACCGTGGCCACGGTCACCGAAATCTACGATTACCTGCGGCTGTTATATGCGCGGCTGGGCCAGCCCCGCTGCCACCAGTGCGGCGAACCCATCAGGCAGCAAACGCCCGAGCAAATCTTGGAATCGCTTTTGCATCTTTCGCAAGGCACGCGAATGATGATCCTGGCCCCCATGGTTCGCGGGCGAAAAGGGCAGCATAAAGAGGTGTTCGAGCAAATCCGCAAGGCGGGATTGCTGCGGGCAAGGGTCGACGGCACGGTGGTCGACGTCCACGAAACGGCCGAACTCGACTCGCAAAAAAAGCACGATATCGAAGCCGTGATCGACCGGGTGGTTGTCCGCGAGGGCGTGCGCGACCGCCTGGCCGAGTCGATCAACCTGGCCGTCGAGCATGGCGACGGCGCGGTGCTGGCCGCATACGAGGAAAAAAACAAAAACGGCAGTCAATGGCACGACCGGCTTTTCAGCACTTTATACGCCTGCCCGAATTGCAAAACCAGCTACGAGGAATTGGAACCCCGCACGTTCAGCTTCAACAGCCCTTATGGGGCCTGCCCAAAGTGCGAGGGACTGGGCGTCCGCCAGGGGTTCGATCCGGAGCTGATCCTGCCCGACTGGAGTTTATCGCTGGCGGCCGGGGCAATAGCGCCGTGGAAAGGCGCCACGGCGGCGGTGATGCAAAAAATCCAACGCCGCCTCCGCCCGTTTTTGGCCAAGACCGGCATCCGCTGGAATACGCCCCTGGAAAAACTTTCTCCTCAGGACCGCGAACTGTTGCTCTCCGGCAGTCCGGGATCACATTTCTCCCCTCTACCTTCGGGAGAGGGGCCGGGGGTGAGGGCCGGGAAGCGGTTCGAAGGCGTTTTGATAATGCTGGAAAAAGAATACGTCACCACGACCAGCGAAACAAAACAGCAACGCTTGGAAACCTTTCGAGCCGAGATGCTCTGCGACCAGTGCGCAGGTGCCCGCTTGCGCCCGGAAGCCCGGGCCGTGTTTGTCGCCGACAAGGCTATTCACCAGGTGACCGCCATGACGGTTTCGGCGGCGGGGGAGTTTTTCCGCAACCTGCAGTTCGGCGAAGACCAACAACCCATCGCCCGGCCCCTGACGACCGAGATCCTGTCCAGGCTCGATTTTTTGGATAAAGTCGGGCTGTCCTATCTGACGCTCGACCGCCCGGCCGGCACGTTAAGCGGCGGCGAGTCGCAGCGGGTACGCCTGGCCTCCGGTTTGGGTTCCGGACTGGTGGGCGCGTGCTACGTGCTCGACGAACCATCAATCGGGCTGCATCCCCGCGACAACCAGCGGTTGATCGATTCCCTGGGCGATTTGCAGCGCCGGGGCAATACGGTGCTGGTTGTCGAACACGACGAGACCATCATGCGTCAAGCCCATTGGCTTATTGACATGGGGCCCGGCGCGGGCCGGCAGGGCGGAAAAATCGTGGCCCAAGGCACTCCGCAATCAGTGGCCGCGGACCCCAATTCGCTCACGGGCCGTTATCTTGCCGGTCGCGAGCGGATTGCCGTCCCCGGGCACCGCCGGCGGATCGCCAAAACCCGCACTATCACCCTGGAAGGCGTGACAACCAACAATCTCAAGGATATCGCCGTGCAATTTCCCCTTTCGGCATTGGTGTGCGTCACCGGCGTAAGCGGATCGGGCAAAAGTTCGCTCCTAAACGAGACGCTGGCCCGGGCGCTGGTCCGCCGCTTGGGCGGATTGGCCCCCAAGCCGGGTCCGCATAAAAGTCTCCGCGGAGCGAATCAAATCGACAAGGTGGTGCAAATCGACCAGTCGCCCATCGGCCGCACCCCGCGCAGCAACCCGGCCACTTACACCGGCGTGTTCGACGAAATCCGCAAGGTGTTCGCCAACACCCGCGACGCCCGGCAACGCGGATACAAGTCGGGCCGATTCAGTTTTAACGTCAAGGGCGGGCGGTGCGAGGAATGTCAGGGGCAAGGCCAGCGAAAGATCGAAATGAACTTCCTCCCCGATCTATATGTCTCCTGCCCGGTGTGCGAAGGCAAGCGATTCAACCGCCAGACGCTGGAAATCCGCTATCGCGACCGTTCGATCGCCGACGTCCTTGACA
>JBEKSO010000493.1:0-3069 GCA_049516935.1 Thermoguttaceae bacterium | reverse complement strand
GCCTTCGTTTTTTACTGACTGGGGAGCTTCTGATACGGCCGCGGATTCGGCCGTGGGGGTATCGGCGATTTTGCCCGACGGCTTTTGCAAAGCAGCCATTACGCCGTTGAGTTTAGCCACGGTCGAGGCTATTTGAGCTTCAATCTGATCAGAGTCAATATCGGGTCCCGGCGCCGGCGGATTGGCTTCCGTTGGCGCTAATCGGTCGGCGGGGCCCTGTTTATATGCCTTAATGAAGGCTTGGTCGAGAGCGCTCATAAGTATTCCTGTCCGGAGGTGGATTTATAATGCCGTCAAACTGCGCCCTGCCGGCCTCGGTTTCCGAACTTGGTTGTGCCGTGCCAGGGGCGTCAAGCGGCGGCGTTGAAGGCATCCCTAGGGCTGCGCCGGGTGCAGTCGCGTTTCGCCGGTCGGCCGTAAACGGTTCGTTTCGCCGGGAATCGGCCGCGGCAAAAACAGGGTGCGCCGGATTGGGCCATGGCGAATAATTGGCTTGATCGTCGGCATTGCGGGGCCACGGAGAACTTTGCCCCGAAGCGGCAGGCCCCAAAACGGGGTCGCCCTGTCGCGGCGGAATTATAATTCCGCTCCTTTTGCCCGCGGCGGATTTAATGTCGGCCGCTAGTGTTTCATTTGCGCGGGGACCGGCAAAAGGAGTAGTTATATTCGATTGCACGACATTATTATCCCGCCGTGCTAAATTCGCGGCATCGGAGGTGTTGAGTTTGGGGTCGCTGGCGGTTTTGCCTTCTTCCATGGCGACCGTGTTGTCGGACGGCGATAATGACGCAGATCCTCTAACGTTAGACTCGGCGATATCGGGCCACAATTGGGATGGAGACTTTGGTTGCGCGGCCGCTGGTTTCCAAGCCGGGGCAAGATCGGCGGTCGGCGCGGGCGGAGACGGCTGCCATGCTTGACCTATCGAATTACCGGAGTTCGATGGGGTGTTGTCGGCGATCTTGATGTACACATAAGGAGCAACAGCCCCTAACAGGAGCACCAAGCCCAAACCAATCAAAAGATTCAATGATAAACCGGCGCCCAATAGCCGGCCTGGCGTGGATGAGGTTTTTACAGTTCTTGACCCTGATGAGCGCCTGTGTTTGGGCGGCTGTGAGGGAGCGTCCAGGTCGGGTATGCGCGCTATCACTGATAATTCGACCACGCCCGGGTCGCTCAAACCGCCTGTATAAATGCCGGCAATATCCGCGGGTTTCTGCCCGGATGATATTGCATCTACGGCTTCTGGTATATTTGCGTATGTTTGGTCCGTTAAGTTCATGCCAAGTGCCTTATTTAGACAGCCTCTTATCAATGCGCAGGGCGCACCGCTTGACAGTAACCGCATTCACAGAATCTATCGGTAAGGATTATGCTAATCTTGAGTATTGTATGGATTCTGTGAAATGCGGAATTTGGCTTGAATTATCGTTATGGGAAAGATGCGTAGTATGGGATATGTATAATCGCCCAAAAAAGACCGTTATAAAGACGCTCCTTTCTCGCCATTAGACGGGGCAAGTAACCGCAGTCAGCGAAATTTCGAAGAAAGGACCGTCTATGAGAGCAGTAAAAACTATTGTGGCCCTGGTTTTGGTGATCGGCAGTTGTCTGATCTACACCTTGGTCCGGGCTGAAGACCCGAATACAAAAACCGCAAAGGCAAAACTCCGCGTAGGAACATTCGATTCGCGGGCAATCGTCATGGCGTATGTGAATACGGATGATTTCAAGCAGGCATTAACAAAAATGAAGGAGGAATATAAAAAAGCCATGGCCGATGGAGACGAGAAGAAGGCCAAAGAGTTGGGGGCGAAAGGAGAGGCCCAGCAGCGATTATTACACACCCAGGGCTTTAGCACGGCATCGGTCGGGGAATATCTCGAACGCGTTAAAGATAAAATTCCAGCGATCGCCAAGCAGGCCGGCGTGGATGTGATTGTCTCGAAATGGGATATGGTCTATCAAGCGCCGGACGCCGACTTTGTCGATGTCACGGATCAACTGGTCAAGTTATTCAATCCAGATGAAAAAATGCTCAAAATAGGCGAGGATCTAAAGAAAATTCCACCGATTTCGTTGGAAGAAGCGAGGAATATCAAAGATTAGGTGCCGTAATCGTCCGAGCCGTGGGTGTCGACAATGGCCTGGCGGATGAGAATCAACAAGGCGTTGGGATCATAAGGCTTTCTTAAATAATAATGGCAGCCGGCCGCGCGGCAGCGGCGCAGGATGTCCGGCCGCTCCATGCCGGTGAGAATGATGACCGGGATTGCGCAGGTCTCCAGATCGTCGGCCAACTGTTCGCAAATCGTAATCCCGTCGGCGTCGGGCAGGCGCAGATCCAGAAGGATCAACGAGGGTTGATCGGCCCGCGCCCGGGCCAGGCCGCACTGTCCGGAGTCGGCCGTCAGCGCATCAAAGCCTTGTTGCTGCAAACGGCGGGAGAGCACGTCGGAAAGGACTTCATCGTCGTCGATAATCAGAATGCTTTGCCGTTTGCCGGCAGTGATTTTTGCCGGTGCGGTCTTCGGACGTTCCATTACGCTGGCAAACATGCTTTTTCGTGTGGGTTAGGGGCGGGATCGGCTCAAAAACCGGCTGAAAAAAGGCGGGAAAAATACCTCGCTTGAATATTATATTCAAGTAAATCTACATCAGTTTTTCCGCGCGGTCAAAATACATGCGATGTTATCGATTTTGCCGATATTGCGGCGCAGGCGTATGATATTTATGGCAGCCGACTCGCCCGCGCCATAATTCCAGAAAATTTGTTACAAATAGCACACGTTTTTGCAGTATATGGATAGGGACCTGCGGACAGACAAAAGCTAAAACGGAACCCTGAATTGAAAACCGATAACTATTGACGTTTGCACGGCAAATGACCCGAGGCCGTCCAACGGACGGCCGGAAAAAGAGGTGAAAACGTCTACTCGCCGGGTCATTATCCAAGCAAACATCAATAATAACCGCCTGCCATTTACCGCCTGCTCCCCTCCCTTTATCGCCTACCACCTATATGATGCTCATGCACTTGAATCCTCGGCGGCTTGTTTTATCGAC
>JBEKSO010000492.1:0-3088 GCA_049516935.1 Thermoguttaceae bacterium | reverse complement strand
ACGAGCCGGAAAAACCCAAGCGCGAAGCGATTCTCGGCGGCCTCAAATCCCAGGAAGGATCGTCGCCGGGTCTGATCGCCGATCTTTTAGCGCACATGAAACCGCCCGTCGATCCGCCCCCAGCGGTCTCGCCCCAGCGGCCCGGTTATTACAAATTGGAGGTCCCCGGTTTGCCCAAGGAGCCGTCGATCACTTATTGGGTGCAACTCCCGCCCGAATACGATCCTTATAAACTATATCCCGCCATTGTCACGCTCAGCGGCGCGGGCAATAACGCCGAAAGCCAGATCGACTGGTGGGCGGGCGATTGGGTTCCTCCCGGCCAGGCCTCCGAAAAAAGCGATAACACCGCCAATCCTCCCGCAGCAGATGCAATAAAACCGGATGAAAAACAGCCCGGCGAGAAAAAGCCGGCGGAAAAAGCCCCCCCGCTTCCCATGTTCCGCAACGGTCATGCCGCCCGGTACGGTTACATCGTAATCGCCCCGGAGTGGACCGAGGAACATCAAAAACAATACAACTACTCGGCGCGGGAACACGCCGCCGTGTTGAACAGCCTCCGCGACGCCTGCCGCCGGTTTTCCATCGACACCGATCGCGTTTACTTGTCCGGCTATTCCATGGGCGGCGACGCCGTCTGGGACATCGGCCTGGCCCACCCCGATCTTTGGGCGGGCGTGATCCCCATCTCGGCTCTGGCCGACCGCTATTGCAACTTCTATACGGATAACGCCAAATACGTGCCCTTCTACGTGGTTCTCGGCGAACTCGACGGCGCGAAACTCACCAAAAACTCCCTTGATCTGGACCGCTACTTGAAGCACGGATACGACGCCACCGTGATTGAGTACGAGGGCCGCGGCCACGACGATTTTCACGAGGAAATACTGCGAATCTTCGATTGGATGGGCCGTTTCCGCCGCAATTTCTTTCCCCGCGAATTCACCTGCTCGACAATGCGCGATGGGGATTCCTTTTTTTGGTGGGTGGAGTTGGAAGGCATGCCGCCCAAATCGCAGGTCGATCCCGATCGCTGGCCCCCTCCAGCCGGCACTCGCGCCGCTCAAGTCACGGGAAAGATCACCGGAAACACTATCAACGTCTCTGCCGGAAGCGCGCAAGTTATCGTCTGGCTCTCGCCGCAGATGCTCGATTTCAAGCAACGCGCAAGCATCGCCGTCAACAGGCAGACGATCAACGCCCATGAACCCTTTCTCCAGCCCGATCTCCGCACGATCCTCGAAGACGTCCGCACTCGCGGCGACCGCCAGCATCCCTTCTGGTTACGCCTGGACAGCGCCGCCGGGCGCGCGCGGGCAAAATGACACACCGATTTCAGTAGTCTGCAATCGGCTTTGAGCAGGATATCATGCCGGCCAATTGAGCAAAGCGAGACGGCAAGCATGTAACGAAACACAACATGCCTGCGACAAATGCGGACACGCCGCCAGGCACGCCAAGTATCTACTATTTTCTATCCATCAGCTACTACTTTATCGTGCTGTTTTCCGCCTGCTTCGATTGCAGTTCGGCTTGTACTTGCGGTTCCAGTTGAGTCTTGCTTTCCAGCGGCGTCGCCTGTTCCTCGGACGTCGGCTGGACCAGCGGCGTTTTTGCTTCGGCGGGCGTTTTCGCAGCGGATGGGTTTTGCGCATCCGGTTTCGTTTGCGACTCCGCCGGCGCCTGCGATTGCGATGACGACGCGGTTTGCTCGCCCTTGATCGCTTCCATATTCAGGATGAAACCCTTAAGAAACCAGCCGTCTTTCTCGCTTGTTATTTGCATGCCGGCCGGGTTAAGGTAATGCCGCACCATTTCGAAGTCGGGCATTTTGCTGCCCTCGATCTTTTGCTGCCTCGTGCCCTTCTTGCCTTCCCCAAAAAGATTGTTCAAAAACTTGGCGAACAACGACTCGCTTTCAGGCATCTTGTTCTGCTTGATCATTTCATACGTGGGGCGATATTCCTCGTCGGTCCGCGAAAATATCCTCGCGCACTTGTCTTGCGGCACCATTTGGTCTATGGTCTCCTTGACCATTTGATAATCAACGTCTTGCACCAGAGGATCGTTGGACCTCAACACTTTCAGCAGGAAATCCAAGTGCGAGGCGATGAATAAGTTGCCGTTGACCACCGTCGCCGCCGCGTGCGGCATGACGGTTTGCTGATTGCTCTTTTTCCGTTTCGCCTGAGGCGCCAGGTCCAGCCCGTCTCCCAGCGATACCTCGGGCGCGTCCATCTCCGGCCCCTCGTTTTCCACGAGCTCCCAGATCACGTGACCGTCGATCTCGCGCCGCTTGGCGGTCGGATCGTTTCCAAACCACTTTTGCAACGCCTTGGCCACGCCCTTGTCGTCGGTGCTCTCGATGGCAAACAACAGCCGTTCGCTGGCCGTGGTGATGGGCAACTCATAATCCGTCAACATCGACACCCGCTGGCCCAGTTTCTTGAACAACTCCTCGCGCAGGTCGATTTGCGGCCCGTTGGGATCGTCTTTTTCTTGTTTAAGCACGTCGGCCCATTCGCCCGATTCGCCCGCCCCGTACAGTTCATCAAACAACGGACCGAAATTGTCAAAGGCATTCAGCACGTCGAAATATAACGTGGTGTAAGTGGCAATCTCTCGCGGCACCCACTCTTGCGGCGTGTAATCCTTGCCGTTGAGAAGCACGAGCATTTTCATGCCATTCTTATAAGGCAAAGGGGCATATACGGCCGTCCGGTGCGCTAGATCGAATCCCTCCGAGGAAAAACTGGCGTATCCGCCCACGCCTTTAATCGCCCCCACGCCCTGGTTGCGCATTATTTCCAGGATACTCTTGCCTTTGCGGCGTTGTTGCGGGGATTGGGCGGCCCGGGCAGCCGCGGCATAGCCCAGCGGATAAATAAACCAGCGTATTTGCGGCGTAATCTCGGGAATATCCGCCTTGCATCGCTCCAGGACCTTATTGAAACCCTCGACCTCCGACAAACTGCCACCTTTTTTCCCCGCCAAGCGGCCCAGAATCCCACGCATCACCGCCAAATCATCCGATGAACACAGCACGTTTCCTGTCAGTACATAATATGACAAGCGTGGCTTGGGCTGA
>JBEKSO010000491.1:0-3089 GCA_049516935.1 Thermoguttaceae bacterium | reverse complement strand
CGGTCAGTTTTATTTTTAACAGCCGCCATTGCGGAATCTGGCCGGCCTTGGCCATCGCCAGCACTAAACGCTCGCCCGCATTGTGCGTCAATTCGCCCACAATGGCCCCGTCTTTAATGGCCGCATTATCCAGTGCGCCTTGGGGATCGTGAAACTCGACGATTTCCGCGCCCTTTGCCCGCAACGACACCCGCTCGCCCGCATTCCCCGTAATCCGTTCGGCCGCGAACTGCGTCAACGGCTGCTCGTAGACCGCTTCGATCGTCGCCGACCGGCACTTTTCGACGTCGAGGCGGATAATACCGCAGCCAAAGCCCGGTTGCAGGTCCCACTTCGCCGCTTGGCCGTTCACGGTGACTTTATTGACGCGCCCGGCCCTCAGCGGCAATTTCACATCCAGCGCGGCTGGTTTGGCCGTCTCGATCTCATATCTAACCACACCGGGCCGGCTCGTGAACTTCATCGCCATGTCCGGCGTCTTGATCGCTGCGTGATCCCAATCGCTGGGGAACTGCGGCGCGATGGTTACTATCCCATGCGGATAATTCGGCCTGTAGCCAAACAGGCCTTCCACCACCGTGCGGGCGAACATGCTTGCACAATCGTTGAAATCGGTGCCTCCGGCCGTGTGGCCAAGGTCGCCCGGCGCCGGGCCGAAAAACATCAGATGCGGAAACGTCCCGCGGAGCACGTTCCAGCCGTCATCTGCCAGCCCGGTCTGAAAATAGGCCAGCGCCAATTGATAGTTGTCGCCCGGCCACATCTCCCGCAGCGACCAGATGCTCGGCACCCAGTTGGACGGCCAGACCCTCTCGCCGCCGTAGGGCATCTGCTCGCGTTCGAGTCCCCACTCTGTGTAGAAGAGCGATTGCGCCGCCTGTTCGGCGTTTAGCAGCCCGGCGTCGATCGGACAGAAAATACTGTAAAGCCAGCAGTCCTCGTGGAGCCGCTTTAGGCCCATCTGCTCGACATACGCGCCGGGGTGGCCGTTTGCGGCCGACCACATTTTTTCCGCGAAACCGCGGCGGATTTTTTCCAAACTCGCCTCGTGACGCTTCACACCCGCGTCATCGCCCGCCCGCCGGGCCAATTCCAACGCGGCCTTGTGCCCGGTGTAAGCGTAGGCGGTTTCCTCCGACGTGCCCCCGCCGTTGTACCACTGGTCATCGGTCGGCCATGTATTGGCATAGCTTTCGTATACTCCGTCGTCGTCGGGATCGAAGCAATCGTGAATGTATTCCAGGTGCAATTCCAGCGCCGGACGGAGCAGCTTCTCCAATTCAGCGTCGCCGGTCCATCGCCATGAGTGAATGAGCTGATCGAAGAACAGGCTCTGCATATCGTAGTGCCACCCGTGATGAGCGTTTACGCGACCTTTGCCGAACAGGCGCGAGTCGAGCG
Source organism: Thermoguttaceae bacterium (assembly GCA_049516935.1). Taxonomy (GTDB): domain Bacteria; phylum Planctomycetota; class Planctomycetia; order Pirellulales; family Thermoguttaceae; genus JBEKIK01. The sequence goes on along the minus strand of JBEKSO010000491.1, from coordinate 1,688 downwards.
ATTGGCAACTAAGGCCATACTTCGGATCCGGCACGGGCAGCGTCTTGTCCGACTCGGTAACCTGCCGGGCAAGGCTATATCGGGCCTCGGTTTTGACCCTTTCGTGCCAGCCATAAACCGTGCCGCCGTAAATCGAACGCCATCCCAGGATCGGCACGCCCCAACGCATGCCACTGTGAGTGTAGAAGCCGAGGCGGAATACGCCGTCGGTCGCGGCACTTGATGCCCCTACGGCTGCGTTGAGCCATGGATCGGGTGTGTCCACGGTCACTCGGCTGCCGATGTTTTCCGCACGCGCCATGCCCGCGGCGAATGCCTTGTCCGGAACCACAACCGGCGACGTGCCGCCCGGCTTGTCGCCCGGTTTGTCGCCCTCAAAAGCCTCTGCCGCCCAATACACTTCGCGGCAGTCGTCCAGTACGATAGTGCCGCAAACAAGCGGCAATTCCTTGGCCGAGCTCGCCGTCAGGGCTATCGGATCTGACCATGCACTGCCGTCGGCAACTGCGATTTTCTCCATATTACTACATGATCCTTCGGCGACGCCCATGTATTGGCCTTTCGGCGACAGAATCGTAAACAGCTTGCCATTAAGAGAGACGTTGTTGCTGCGGCAGTCTTCGGGCGAAAAGCCCTGGGCCATTGTCTTTTCGCGCCCGCCCGTGGTAACGTCCCAATAATAGAGCATGCTCTCCCTCAGCGGCATTGCCCCGCCGCAGGCCCAGATCAGTTTATCGCCGGGCCGCGCCCCGTCTATGCGTGCCCGGCATGCCATGCCCGCTCCATCGGCCGGCGGCACTGCCTCAAGCGTAATGCTGGTCGCTTCAAATGCAGCGTCCTTGAGAACCCATTCCATGCGGCCCGGGCGGTATTTCGAAGTGATGTCCGAAAAGTCGTGCAGCCACTTCGCCTTGTCGCCGCGGGCCAGCGCAATTATGAAAGTGCCGTTGAGCATCGAGCCGCCGCCAAATCGCACCAGCGGCCTGTCGCCGGCGACGACAACGGCCGGAATCTGGTTGCAATACAGCGGCCGATTGTTGAACCGCTCGCCATTGTGCCGCACGAAGGCGTCTCCCTCGACCGTATAAATCGGCTGCCGCAATCCATCCAAGTCCACTCGCCCGGTAGTGCCCGCTTGGACAACCGCCGCGCAACATACAATGACTAGCGACAAGAGCGGCTTAACTAATCGTTGAATGTCGATTCGGTTCATGGTTTGTCTTTCAGTTGTTGTGGTCTGACGTCATAACATCATCCGGCAACCTGCATTATCATGCAAATTCTTACTTACCACCAGGGGGGGGATGCGGAATTGATTGATTTGTACAAGGATTATTAAATTGGGACATCATTGATATTTACAGACCTGGGGAGAATGCTAACATGCCATCCGGCTTTCAATCTGGCCGTAACTGCCCCGATTATGTATACTGCGTTCGCCTTGCCTTTCCAAATTCTCCGCATTGAGGATGCCTTCGTGGGCCGATAGGATCCCCAGCCCATATTCATCGAAGAGGAGGCTTTGCCATGCATTCTGAGCAAACAGCCAAATCTGCAAATGCCGTCGCCTTCATGATCGGCGTTGCCTTGTGTGCATGGATTTTCTGCGAATCCACTGCGCTGGGCCAGTTCATGGGCGGAGGAATGGGCGGCGGCTGGGGCGGCGGGGGCGGGCGCCACGGTTCCGG
>JBEKSO010000490.1:0-3091 GCA_049516935.1 Thermoguttaceae bacterium | reverse complement strand
CGGAAATTGTAACCCACGAAGAGCAGTATACGGTTCAAGTGCCGGAGAAAAGAGTGCGGACGCGCCAAGTCACCGAGATACGGACCGTTGCCGAGGAAAAGCCGGAAAAATACACGGTATTGGTGCCATACCACGAAAAGGTCCAGGTTCCGTGCCCGGTCCTCCGCTGCGTTCCCGAGCGCGTCGCCTTGCCGGCGGCGCCAAGCTGCTATACATGCCGCGGTGGTTAGAGGGAAAAAAGCAATTGGGGATTAGCATCCCCTGGTGGTGCAGCAGTTAAACTGCTCGGCCAACACAGAAGTCTTGGGCATTTGTGCCGGGCGGGCGAGAAGCTGTTCAATCATTTATCACATTTTCCGGCGGTATCGTCGATTTATTTCGAGAACCGAAGATTCTAAAACTCCCGGGATCCACTTCGTACGATATGCCGTGTACGCTCCCGTCGCAAAAAACAAAATGAGAGGCGGTTGCATGGGGGCCGCCGAATTGGGTTGTATCAAGCTGTCTGGCTGGATCTGTGGGATCAAGACCTCCTCTATGGTCGAGGCGCGGCGGCAGGAACGTTACGCGATAATTGTCGTTGTTTTGGCCGGTATACATGCTTTCGTTGTCGCCGGGGTCCAGTCCGGTTAAATAATCAGCACTGTCGATGTATTTTTCGCCCGCCATGATGGTATGGCTCATGCCGCGGCTAATGTCGATGGGCCTGATTGCGGAACGGCAATACATGACGCCATCCTGGTAGTACGGGCTCGCGGGGTTGTCGCTGTCGACCCATTTGAATGTAAGGGCGTCTTGAAATGACGTGGGGCCGGCCCCAGCCTGGTTAAACGATTGCGAACCGCAACACGCGGCGTAATCGCTGCGCGCCAAAACATTGTCGTTGGTATTGTTTTCATCGGCATTGTAAGCAATGAAAGTGCCGGTCATGCCCTTGGGAAAAAGCCCAAAGGTGCGCCTCGATGGGCAAATCATTTCCGATATCGGCGTGCGCACAACCTGGATTATGCTGGCTCGTTTCTGTGCTTCCGAAGTCCCCTTGCCAGTGTTGCGAAGTGCGGTCAACTCCAAGCCGTGAAGAATGTTATATACCCAGCCGCCAGGCTGATTCTTGGCGTAACCCCGGTCCGGATCGCCCACCCACCACCATCCCCAGCCCCCGGTGGGAAAATGCTTTTGCCTGTCCACATGCTCCTGGCATGCCAGGCCGATTTGCTTCAGATTGTTGCGGCATTGCATCCGGCGCGCCGCCTCCCGCGCCGCCTGCACGGCCGAGAATAGCAATGCGATAAGAATGCCGATAATGGCAATCACCACCAACAGTTCAACAAGCGTGAACGCCGGTCGTTTTGGTTTTGAAACAGCGCTCGTATTACTATTAGGAAACATGGATTTTTCCCATTGCCGTTGTTCCTAACATACTATTGGAGAACGTATCTTGTCAATGACCTCTTGAGAATGCCCTGAAATTGTTTATATCGCCGGGTGCCATGGCCACGCTTGCGTGGCCATGTGGGCCGGGCGCCTTGTCTATTGCCCATCGCCCACTAATTCCCAATACCTAAACCCTAATTCCCAAGAGATCATCGACTGCTTTGCCGATGTCGGGTTTTGCCATCAGGGTTTCGCCGACCAGCATGGCGTGCAGGCCGGCCGCTTGGAGCTGTTCCACGTCGCGGCGGGTGCGGATGCCGCTTTCGCCCACCACGATCCGGCCGGCGGGCACTTGTTTTCGCAGGCGCATGCAATGGCCCAGGTCGGCGTGAAAGGTCCGCAGGTCACGGTTGTTGATGCCCACCAGTTGCGCCCCGGCGTCGAGCACGCGGCGGAGATTTTCCGGCTGGTAAATCTCGACCAAGGGCGTCATCCCCAGTTCCACGATGGCGTCGTGCAATTCGTGGAGCGTGTAATCGTCCAGGCATTCGGCGATAAGAAGCACGGCGTCCGCCCCAGCCGCGCGGGATTGCCACACCTGGTAGCGGTCGATGATAAAATCCTTGCGCAACACGGGCAGATCGACTGCCGCGCGAACTTGTATAAGATCCTCCAGGCTGCCTTGAAAATACGGTCCGTCGGTAAGCACGCTAACGCACGAAGCCCCATGTTCCTGGTAGATTTTGGCGATGTTTACAGGATCGAAATCGGCCCGGATAATTCCCGCCGAGGGGCTGGCCTTTTTCACCTCGGCGATCAGGCGGATGGGCGGCCCTTGCGACAATGCCCCGAGAAAATCGCGGGGCGGCTCTGCGGCGGCCGATCGCTCGCGGAGTTTTTCCACCGGCGTATCGGCCTTGGCCAGATCGACCTCCTCGCGCTTGGCTGCCACGATGTCGTCGAGAATAGTGGACATTGTTTTATAGGGGCTGGGAACTAGGAGCTAGGGATTGGAGATTAGATGGGCAAATGTAAATGGTTTGAAAAAAGGTAATAATTTGTTAGTACGGATCGTTATAAAAACCATGAATCTCTAGTCCCTAGTTCCTAGTCCCTAGCCTCTAGTGTTTAAAATGTCTTCGGCCGGTGAAGATCATGGGTATGCCTTTGTTATTGCAGGCGGCTATGACCTCGTCGTCTTTTTTCGATCCGCCCGGCTGGATTATGGCGCAAACTCCGGCCGCCGCTGCGGCTTCGATGGAGTCGGGAAAGGGAAAAAAGGCGTCGGAGGCCAGCACCGAGCCTGTGGACCGCTCGCCGGCCTTTTCGATGGCTATTTTAGTCGAGTCCACGCGGCTCATCTGGCCCGCCCCGGCCCCCAGCAACATGCAATCCTTGGCCAGCACAATGGCGTTGGATTTGACGTGTCGCACGATTTCCCAGGCGAAGCGGAGATCGGCCATTTGCGTCGAGGAGGGTTTTTTTTGCGTAACAACCTGCCACAACTCTTCGGGATCGGGCAGCACGTCGGCGTCTTGCATGAGCATGCCGCCTTCCAGGCAGCGATAGGTCCAGTGTTGCTGCGAGGGGCCCAACTGGCCTACTTTCAACAAGCGGACATTGGCTTTCCACTTGGGCCTGGTGGTGAGGATTTCCAAGGCCGCAGGTTCGTAATCCGGGGCGACGATGGCCTCGATGAACAAGCCCGGGGCGGCGA
>JBEKSO010000489.1:0-3093 GCA_049516935.1 Thermoguttaceae bacterium | reverse complement strand
GGCGTTGGTTTTATCAATTTTTTGGTAACCGGCGGTTACGGGGAAGAGGAAATTGCCGACGGCCAGTCCCTTCTCGTTTAGCCCGTCGCAAACGTAGGGCATGCCATGGGCATTTGGACCGACGAATCCGTATTTTGTGGTCCAGCGGAGTCCGGGCGTATTGTCGGCCGTCTCGCCAACGAACACTCGGCCTCGGGGAACGATGAGCATATTGGACTCCATGCCTTCGCCGAACTCCAAGGTGCGGGCGTAGATGATCGAACCGTCGCGGGCCACGAGGCGAATGCCGGTGCAGGCCGCGGCAGTCGAAGCCAAGACGCCAATCACACAAAGAGCCATAACAAGGGCAAACATGCCTGTCAACGCGGTTGAGAATTCTCTTGTCTTCATCTGAGATACCCCTTTTTTAGATTTATAGTTGCGGCGCCGCCTAGAAGCGGTATTGCGTCGCCTACTGCCTGCGTAATTCTAGGTTAAAGAAAATGTGCCGCACGGCATGCCACAAATGCCAGTGATGACTATACTGGTGAATGTTCATAAATCCTTGCGGTTAAGAGGGTTAAGTCCTGCCGGCACATAAAGGCAAACGTAAGTTAGGATCTCTCACAAAACCTCATATGCATTTAAGAAAGCCCTCACCCCTAGCCCCTCTCCCAAAGGGCGAGGGGAGGTTTTGTGAGAGACCCCTTAATTACGAGGGGATTTTGATTTGTGGATATCAAAACCTTTCATGTTATAGCCATGAGTATTGAGGATGTTTTGGAGGTGCTTTTTTTCGAGACGCAAGGAGGCGCGGAGTCGAGTGCGGAGACGGCGGCAGGTGCGGTGGAATTGGAGATTGGCAAGCAGTCGGCGGACTTTTTCGGCTAATTGATTTGATGGGCCGAGATAGATGGATCGCTGGATGTTGCCATCGCGATATTTTAAACGGAAATAGGGACCGAAACGCAGACCGTTTCGCCAACGCCATTCGGTTACAACTGATCCGTTGGTGTAAAAAAGCGGTCGATTGGCAAGGATAAACTTCTCGACAGTATCCCAGCGGTCAGCATCGAGTTGGGGAACAAATCGCGTTTTTTCCACGTTTCGGGATGGCTTTGCCATGCTGATTTTCATTAATCTGATTTCCAAAGAACACTACTGGCACTGAGCGAAGAACGTAGCAGATTGGAAAGTGGATTTCAAGAGAAAGAATTGGCCACCTGGGTGCGCTCACGTGGCCAATCGACTGGCTCGCCTAAGGACATGGTCTTTCCCCGATATTGCGACAAATTGTACAGTATATATAATGGAGAATGTGGCATTGAGAAATAGTCCGGCAATCCGCAAGATCCAAGGGCCTTGCAACTGCGACATGCGAATGCACGATATAGGCGTCGCTTATATGATTTTGGAGATCGCACTTCGGATTACATCGCTCATCAGATATTTACGACAAAAACGAAAGCAGTGACTGAGATTTATCTCACCAAATCCAGCCGCCCGCGGCGGTTATTTTCAAATTCAAAAAACATCATGAAAACCCACATCGGAACTCTGAACATTCTGGCAATTCTGCTAATCAACAGCGGCATGGCCCATGCACAGCAGCAGACCGGCGCTGCGCCCGCGACCGATCCCGCGGCAGCACCGCTCTCCAAGACGGTCGGCACGGACATCGTCAAAACAATCCGTAACTCCGATCAGAGCTCGAGCCTGCGCGTCCCGCCCGATATGACCATCGCCGCCGATGGCAGCGGCGACTTCAAAACGATTCAGGCGGCGCTGGACTCCGTGCCCCGCGACAACCGCCAGCGGCTGATCCTATTCATCAAGGACGGCGTCTATGGCGAAAAGATCCGGATCGACGCGGCCTTTATCACCCTGCGCGGCCAGAGCCGTGCCGGTACGCGGATCGAGTTCCCCCAGGGCGCGGCCGAATTTCGCGCCCAGCCCGACAAACTCGGCATCGCTGTGGTCAACATCGATGGCAACGACTGCGTGCTGGAAAACCTCACCGTGCAAAACACCCATGGTGTCATCGGCGTTCACGCCTTCGCGGTCTATGGCCGCGGCGACCGCAACATCATCCAGGACTGCGACGTGCTCAGCCAGGGCAACGACACGCTGTCGATGTGGCGCGCCGGCAGCGGGCAATTTGCCCGCGACGCCGCGCCAGGCACCAGCCCCGACGGACGCTATTATCACGCGCGACTGAAGGTCTGCGGTTCCGTGGATTTCGTCTGCCCGCGCGGCTGGTGCTATATGACCGACTCCACCATCACCGAGGTCAATCCCCAAGCCACTGCGGCAATCTGGCATGATGGCAGCCGCGACCAGGACATGAAATTCGTGCTGCGCAACTGCCAATTCGACGGGCCGGAGAACTGGTATCTCGCCCGGCATCACCACGACGCGCAGTTTTTCCTGCTGGATTGCACGTTCTCGAAGAAGATGCGCGATCAACCGCCGTATCGCGTCCACTATCCGCTCAACGGGGGCACTCCGACCGAGGCCGATATCAAGCGGGAAAAGGAACTCGATCCGTCGAACATCTGGGGCGAACGCGCCTACTACTGCAACTGCCATCGCGACGGCGGCGATTACGCTTGGCATAAGGACAACCTTGCCGCCGCCCCCGGTGCGCCCAAGCCCGAGCAAATCACTGCGGCCTGGACCTTTGCCGGCAAATGGGACCCCGAGCGAACAGCAGGCCCAGTCGTGCAAAAAATCGCCTGGAATGGCGACCGCATCGAGGCCGGGTTCAGCGAAAACGTCACCGTCAAGGGCCGACCGCGGCTGGCGCTGCGTTCGGGCGGATTTGCCGAATACGCCTCCGGCAGCGGCAGCGACACCCTAGTCTTTACCGCCCCCGCCGGCGGCCGCGATGAAATCGTGAAACTCGATCTTCAAGGAGGCTTCATCATTGCCACCGAAGCCGCAGCAACGTTGCGCGTGGCCGACGCGAAACTCCCCTGATTTATGGAATTCGGGGAATTGGGAATGACGAATAGATCGGGTTCTGTAACGAGTCGGGCATCAAATCGCGATTTTTCCACGTTTAGGGATGGCTTTGGTATGCTTTTTTTCATTAATCTGGTTGGCAAAGAACAC
>JBEKSO010000488.1:0-3099 GCA_049516935.1 Thermoguttaceae bacterium | reverse complement strand
ATGTCGTCGGCATAGTGCACCAGCAGGCTCTCGGGCGTCATGGGCGGTTTTGGCGAGCCCCACTCGGGTAGGCGCTGGTGGGCCACAACGACGTGCTCCAGGCGCAAGAGCGTGTCGGCGTCGATTTCCATTTCGGCCGCGGCCTCGCGCACGATGTCACGGCCCAGGAGCATGTGACCGATCAGTGCGCCCTCGGCCGAATACGCCGCCCCTTCCGGCCGGCAATCGTATTCCCGCAACTTGCCGATATCGTGCAGAATGGCCCCGGCCACGACCAGGCCCTTGTTCAGCGGCGGTTGCATATCAGGATAATATTCGCTGTATTTGTCGGCCAGAAACATAGAGGTTCGCGTCACGCTCAGCGTGTGTTCCAACAGCCCGCCCACAAAGGCATGGTGGTTGTGCCGGGCGGCGGGGAAGGTCAAGATCTCGGCGCGATATTTAGTCAGGATCGACTCCACCAACCTGCGCAAATCCGTTTGTTCGATGCGATCGCGGACAATGCCCGTCAATTCGGCAAACATCGCCTGGGGGTCGAATCGCGATTGCGCCTGGCAGGCATTCGGGTCGAAGCCTTCGGCGGCGTCGGACTCGATAACTTCGCGGATTTTTCGGATTTCCAATTGTGGGCCGAAATTCGTCTCCCGATACACGGCCCGGACTTTGTAAAACACCCCGGGCGTCCATTGCGAGCGGCACTCGGCGGCCCAAGGCGAATTGTCCCAAATGGGGAAATTCACTTCGCGGTTGCGCCCGCGAAACGTAACTTTGAAATAAGGTTTGCCATTCTTGGCGGTAAGTTCTTCCTTGGCCGTGAGAAGCACGAACATGTCGGCCTCCTGGCCGGGAACCATCTCGTCAAGCGAAAGTACTGAGACTGCGCGGGTGGACATTAGAGTAGGGGGGACAAGGGGTGGAGTCTTTTTTTAGGGTTGAGCGCGCTATGCGCGCATCGTGTACATTAGTTTGTTCAGTATGTAAAGCCGCGACCAGTGGTCGCGCTTTGGTTGCGGGCAAAGACCGCGCTGGGGATTAAGTGTTAGCATGAATTTTACACGAATGACCTCAAATAGGGCAGGGGAGGGGGGCGGTTGAGAGGGCGCCGATAAATCCTTTGAAGATTGCCTAATCCGCCGTCCGAAAGGAAGATTGAGTATCAATAAACCAACGCGGATGCCACTGCCCGCTTGTCCAGCAGTGTTTTTCTGCGAGTTTATCCCCTCCACTGCTTGCAAGCAAGCAGTGGCACATGTCATTTTGTTAGATGCTCTTAGTTCAATTTGCATTTTGCAATTGTCAATTTGCAATAAAAAACACTACTAACCATTAATATGTCCATTTTCCGCCGAAAACTGTCGCCTCCCAAGCCGCCATCGGCGCAAAGCATGGCGCGATCGTGGGTCGATTCATTCACGGCATATGCCGCGGGCGAATGTCACCTGGCCGAGAATACGGTGGCCGCCTATGGACGCGATATGGAGCGGTTTCTGGAGTGGCTTTCGGGCAAGAGCGTACACAAGCTGACGATCCAGGAACTGGCCGATTACGCCGTCTGGCTCAACAAAATAAAACTTGCCCCGGCAAGCATCGCCCGGCATCTGGTGTCGCTTAAGGTGTTTTTCCGCTATTTGCAACTGGAGGGCGTGGTAGTCGACAATCTTGCGGAACTCTTGGGCAGTCAAAAACTATGGCAGCGAGTGCCCAAGGTCCTCAGCCCGCAACAGGTAAACCGCCTCTTCGACGCACCCGGGCGAGGCGATCCCTATTGGCGGCGCGATCGGGCGCTTTTAGAACTGTTGTATGCCACCGGGTGCCGGGCGTCGGAGCTCTCGCATCTGAAACTCCGCGACTTGCACCTTGACGAAGGCTATTGCATCTGCCGGGGCAAAGGCGACAAAGAGCGCCTCGTGCCCTTGGGCGCTCGGGCAATCGAAGCGGTCAAGGCATATTTGGAACACGAGCGGAGTAAACTGGCGGGCAAACGCGGCGCGGCCGCGGAGTGGACGCTTTTGAGTTATCGCGGCCGGCGCTTGCGCAGGGAACGCATCTGGGAACTGATCAAACTATATGCCGGGCGAATAGGCATGCCGCCGGAAATCAGTCCGCACACCTTGCGGCATTGTTTTGCCACGCACATGCTGGCCGGCGGCGCCGATTTGCGCCAGGTTCAGGAAATGCTGGGTCACGCCAGCATCGCCACCACGCAAATTTACGCCCACGTGGATCCCACGCGCCTGAAGGCCGTGCATAAAAAGTTCCATCCCCGGCCGTGAAAGTTATGAATACACACTAACCCGAAGCGCTAGCGAGGGATGGCAAGCAGTATAGCCCTGTTTGCAGGTCGGGCTGGTGTTCAATTTAAAATTTGCATTTTGCAATTTACAATTTGCAATAGATTGATTGTGACCAAAAGCCGCTGTAGGAACAAGTCCCAGAATTATTGTTCCGCCTTTTGTGCCCAGGGGCTGTTTTTATATTGTTGTTCTAAAACTTGTCTTGCCCGGGCCGCGCGCTCGGTTTTATGCAATTCGTCCCATAGTTTGGCCAAATTATACAGCGCCTCTGCGTGTGCATCGGGGATAGAAGGATAAAGCAGATCGACGTGCAGAAAGGCCAGTACGGCTTCTTTCGTCTTTCCTTGTTGGCGCAGGGCGTTTCCCAAGATGTTATACGCCCGGGCCATGTTGGCGGCGTCTTCCGGATCGGCTTTATTGAGAATGGAATTGATCAGAGCGACGGCTTCATCGTTTTTTTTCATTGCCACAAGGACGGCGGCCTTTCCCAGGTTTGCGGCCAGGCTTTGGGCTTGAGACAAGGCGTCTTCGCCCTGGTTGGCGAGGACTTTTTCAAAGGCGTCGAGGGCTTCGGAGTTTTTTCCACGGGCCAAAAGCGCGCGCCCAATGGCCACGCCGGCCCGCATCTGGTAATCCGGCCAAGGCGCTTTTGCTACCTTGGCATAATATTCTTCGGCCTGGTCGAAGGAGCGGTTGGCCACCAGCAGATCGCCCACGATTTCGCAGGCTTGAAAATAATGATAGCTCTCGGGATAATTTTTGGTGAAGGCGATCATCAACCGCCCGGCGTCGGCGATCTTGCCCT
>JBEKSO010000487.1:0-3109 GCA_049516935.1 Thermoguttaceae bacterium | reverse complement strand
GGGTATGCTCGTAAACATGGATGGGGACCTCCTTGTCCTTTGCGTTTTTCCACACAAAGTTTACAAGGAACCCCGTCCTGTTTTCACTATCAATTTCCATCATAAAATCTGCGAATGTATAGCCTGAGCGAAGCGAAGGATCTTATAAACCTGGTGAAGGATCGTTGCGGATCCTTCGCTTCGCTCAGGATGATTAGGGAAAAAAGTCAATCCTTAGGAAAAAATCAATCCTAGATATAGCGAGTGTTTAAAGCATGACTGCGGCCGAGATTAGAAAAGCTGTGCTTGCAATTCTAGCCGATATTGCCCCGGACGAAGATCTGAGCGACTTGAAAGAGGACGTGCCGTTCCGCGAGCAGTTGGAAATGGACAGCATGGACTTTCTGGACATCGTGATGGAACTGCGAAAGCGATATCGCATTCAAATTCCCGAGGAAGATTACGGCCAGTTGGCCAGCATGGCCAGCACGGTGAAGTATCTCGAGCCGCGAATGAAAGACGTGGTGAAAAAAGGATGAAGGACGAGGGATGAAGGATGAATAAGGAATGTCAAATGTCAAAGGACGAATGACGAAGGAATGACTAAATTCAAATGACGAGTGACGAATTATAATCTTTATCATTAGACATTCGTGCTTTGTCATTTCCCCAATCCCCTACCCCCAATTCCCTATCCCCTACCCATGTACGACACGATCATTATTGGCGCCGGCATGTCGGGTTTGGCGGCGGGAATACGCCTGGCCCATTTCGATCAGCGGGTGTGCATTCTTGAACGGCACACCTCCATCGGCGGGCTGAACTCGTTCTATCGGCACAGCGGCCGGGATCTGGACGTGGGACTGCATGCGGTGACGAACTACGCGCCCAAGGGATCGCGGAGCGGTCCGCTGGTCCGCTTGCTCAGGCAACTTCGCCTGGCCTGGGAAGAATTGGCCCTTGCCCCGCAGGTAGGCTCGGCGATCGAATTTCCGGGCCTAAGCATGCGATTCAACAACGATTTCGAATTGTTCGAGTCGGAGGTATACCGGCATTTTCCCCGGGAAAAAGACAACTTCCGCCGCTTGATGGCCCAGTTGTGCGACTACGATCAGTTGGGGCAACCGCATACCGGCCGCTCGGCCCGGGCGGTGGTGAGCGAAATTATTCGCGATCCGCTGTTGGTGGAAATGCTGTTTTGCCCGGTGTTGTATTACGGCGGCGCAAAAGAGCACGACATGGATTTCGGCCAGTTCAGCGTCCTGTTCCGGTCGATTTTTTTCGAGGGATTGGCGCGGCCCCTGGCAGGCATCCGCTTGATCCTGAAAAAGCTGGTGCAGAAGTTCAAAACCCTGGGCGGCGAATTGCGGCTGCGGGCGGGCGTGAGCCGGATCAGCGTCAAGGACGACTGCGTGGCCAAAGTCGTGCTCGAAGACGGCGCCGAACTGGAAGGGAAAAAGGTCCTCTCATCGGCCGGCTGGCTGGAAACCATGCGACTTTGCGACGCCGCCGCGGCCGAACCGGGCGATCGGAACCGGTTGTCGCTGGTCGAGTCGATTTCGATCCTCGACGCCCCCCCGCGCGATTTGGGCTACGACAAAACCATCGTCTTTTTCAACGATTCTGAAAAAATCCACTACGAAAGGCCGCGGGACCTGGCAGACGCGCGTTCCGGGGTGGTGTGCTCGCCCAACAATTTTGATTACCCGGAGCCCATGCGGGAAAACGTGGTGCGGATTACTTCGCTGGCCAATTACCAGCGCTGGGCCGAACTCGGCGAAGAGGAATATCAACTGGCCAAGCTCCGCTGGTACGACCGGCTCACGGCGTCGGCGGTCCGTTTCGTGCCCGATTTCCGCGGCGCGGTGATCGATACCGACGTATTCACGCCCGTCACCATCCAGCGCTTTACCGGCCACGAAGGCGGCGCAATGTACGGCTCGGCGCAAAAACGATACGACGGCGCCACGCACCTGAAAAATCTTTACATCTGCGGCAACGACCAGGGCATGGTAGGCATCGTGGGCACGATCTTAAGCGGCATAAGCATCGCCAACCGGTATCTGTTGAAAGGATGAAGGATGAGGGATGAAGGATGAATAAACCATGAAATCCCTCGCAGATTCGCGAATATGTTCAAGTGGGCAGTAAACTGCCCACTCCTCACCGCCTACTGCCCACCTAACAATGATTGAAGCAACCCGCGATTTTTACGACGTTGTTGTTATCGGGGCCGGATTGGCGGGGATGACGGCCGCCAATACGCTGGCAAGGGCGGGGCACAAAGTTCTTTTGTTGGAGCAGCACTCGAAGCTGGGCGGGTTGGCCACCTGGTTTCGCCGGCCGGGCGGGCAGATTTTCGACGTTTCGCTGCACGGCTTTCCGGTGGGCATGATCAAAAGCTGCCGCCGCTATTGGAACACGGAAATCGCCGATTCCATCGTGCAACTCAAACGCATCCGTTTCGACAACCCGATATTCTCGCTGGTGACTACGTTCGACCGCGCGGATTTTACCCGGGTCCTGACCGACCGATTCCAAGTCCCCTCGGAGACGGTCAATGGCTTTTTCGACGCCGCCAGGAATATGAATTTTTTTGATGACCAGACGACCACTACCGGCCAGTTTTTGGAGAAATATTTCCCCGGCCGGCCCGATCTTGTCCGCCTGTTGATGGAGCCGATCACCTATGCCAACGGTTCCACGCTGGAAGACCCGGCCCTGACGTACGGGATTGTATTCTCCAATTTCATGTCCAAGGGCGTTTATACATTCCAGGGCGGCACCGACCGGTTGATCGGCCTGATGCGCGACGACCTGCTTAAGCACGGCGTTGATATTCGCACCTCTTGCAAGGCGGAAAAAATTCACGCGGCTGGCCGAAGCGTGGAAGGCGTGTCGGCCGGCGGACGAATGATTAAATGCCGTTCGGTTGTTTCCAACGCCAATTTGACGGGCACGATTTTCAACCTTGCCGGCCAGGAGAATTTCGACGCCGATTTTATAGAACAGGCCCGGGCCGTAAGGCTGAACAACTCCAGCACGCAAGTCTACATCGCTTTGCAGCCGGGCGAAATGATCGATCATGATACCTGCGGCGATCTCTTGTTTTCGTCCACGGCGGCGGAGT
>JBEKSO010000486.1:0-3116 GCA_049516935.1 Thermoguttaceae bacterium | reverse complement strand
CTAACCCTCTCCCGACCAACCTTCGGTCGGTGCCCGGAGAGGGGACTTATGATACGGAAAAATCCAGCCCTCACCCTAACCCTCTCCCAAAGGGAGAGGGGACAATAATCCGGGTTACCGGGTGCAATGGGCGGCCGCCCGCGGCGCAAGCCGATCTGTTCGCGGGCAACAGCGGGACTACCATACGGTTTCTAACGGCGATGGCGGCCTTGGGCCGGGGCCGATTCCGCCTGGACGGCACGCCGCGGATGCGCGAGCGGCCCATTCAGGACCTGTTGGACGCCCTCAAGCAACTAGGGACAAAGGCCTATTCGGAACTTCGGACCGGTTGCCCGCCGGTGGTGGTCGAGGCCGCCGGGCTGCGAGGCGGCCGGGTGGAGATAGCGGGCGACGTTTCCAGCCAGTTTCTGAGCGGACTTCTGATGGCCGCCGCCTATGCCGAAAATCCCGTGGAATTGGTCCTTCGCGGCCCGCTGGTTTCGCAACCCTATGCGGCCATGACCACGGCCGTGATGGCGGCCTTTGGTGTTCAGGTCGAGACGCGGCCGGAGGGATTTATAGTGCCGGCCGGCGTGGGATATCATGGGCGGGTTTACGAGATCGAACCGGATGCCTCGGCGGCCAGTTACTTTTTCGCGGCGGCGGCGATTACAGGCGGAAAAATCACGGTCGAAGGGCTTTCGCGCCACAGCCTCCAAGGCGACGTCTCTTTTTGCGATTGTCTGCAAAAGATGGGCTGCAACGTGGAATACGGCAAGAATGAAATTACGCTCCGCGGCGGAAAACTACGCGGAATCGACGTCGATATGAACGCCATCAGCGATACGGTGCAGACCTTGGCGGCGGTTGCCCTGTTCGCCGAAGGCCCCACGACCATCAGCCGTGTGGCTCACATCCGGCACAAGGAAACCGACCGCATTCGTGCATTGGCCTGCGAACTGCGCAAGATCGGGGCCGGCGTGGAAGAACGCCCCGACGGGCTGCGAATAATTCCCGGCAAACTCCGGGGGACAAAGATCGAAACCTACAACGACCATCGCATGGCAATGAGCATGGCGCTTGTGGGCCTGGCCGTCCCCGGCATAATCATCCTCGATCCGGAGTGTACGGCGAAAACCTATCCGGATTTTTTTGCAGACCTTGCACGGATAAGTCAGAAGGCACACTGATCTACACGATCATACTTTACAAAATGTCGCAAGACAATCGCGACCAATGGTCGCGGCTTTACATGGGAGCAAAATCGCGACCGACCAACCTTCGGTCGGCGCCCGTCGCGGCTTTACATGGCGAATCAGCGTGGATGAGGGGTGCGCGATTGCATTTTCTGTTGCGAAACCGCGGCCAATAATTCTTCAGCGCGCCGCAGAAGAGACTTTTTACTTTCGCCGCAATTGGTACGCATCGACGGATCGGCGGCAGTCAAAGCCCCTTGACAATGCTGACAGACTACTTTTCTTCCCAGGTACTCCACTCTAATTTGCAGACTCCGACCGCAGGTCGGGCATTCTTGTACGAAATAGGTGGGGTTGGACATAGGGGAACCTCCTATTTACTAGACCGAGCCTTCCATCGACGCCAATTATCATTTTGCATTACTATTTGTCAACGACAATTTCTATAGATACACGTATCTGGGTTTTGGATTATCGCAAGGGAAGTCTGGGCAATATGCGCAAACTTAGATGGTGAAGTAATATGGTATTATTGAGTAGATCCGCAAGTTACCATCGTTTCCAGCCGTTTAGTAAAACAGGTACTGTTGATTGGCAAATCAGCGACTTTATGTGGGTGGGCGAGCGATTGGTAAATTGGGAAACATTTGGGCGACATTATGTAATGAGGCAAGGTGGTCTATGAAAAATCAGCTTGGAATTATGTACGGCTCGATTTTTGTTTTTGCCGTAATAACGGCCGTCTGGCCGATCGAGAACGTCTTGGCCCAGGTCAAGACGCCGCAATCCTTGCCTAAGTTCGAAAAGATCGAGGCTGAGGTGTGGCTATATTTTCAATCCCAACCCAATTTCCAGGCCTCGATGCTTATTACCAAAGAGCAGGTCGAGCCGCTTTTGGGCGGGCTGGCGCGCATGGGTTTTAGTCTGCCAGAGCCAAAAACGATCCTCGATAAACTACCGGCTGAAAACGAGTTTCTGGTTGCGGAACTGTACTGCCCGGCCGGGCGGAAGTTCATGCAAGGCATAGCCAAGTATCCCGATGTCTATGATCGGCTGGATCGGCTCAGCCGCTTGCCGCACGGAAGGCAAACCGTCCACGATTTAATCAATGGACCCGGGGGCTATAGGATGATCCAGTATATGTCCAAAGCGCCCAACGGTAAAAAATTGGGCAATTTGCTTTCCGACGGGCAAGGGGGGGCCGATTTCAACAAACCGACCGGCCGGATTTATACGGCGCCGATGTTGCTTGCGCAACTCGAAGAACAATACCGCGCTATGGAAGAGAATTCCGCGGGGAAAAAGTAATCGGCCTAAGAGGGACAGTCCGATTTTTGTTGGCACAAAAATCGGGACAATCCCTGAAAAACTATTTTACGCGGCGGATGGATTTTACGATCACGGCCTGGATTGGGGTTTGATCGAACTTTCCGGAGGTTCTGACAGATTGGCGCGATATGCATTCAAACTATCTTCGATCTCTTTAATCCGCTCTGTCTGCCCCCGAGATCGGGCAAGTTCCAAGGCCTTCTGGGTCGTGGCGATGGCCTGGGCAGGCCGGCCTATTTTGTTATAGGCCGACGCCAAATTGGAATACGCCGCGTCCAAGTCGGGTTTGAGTCGCAGGGCTTTCTCATAATATTCGATCGCCTCAGTCAACCGGCCCTCTTTGTCCATGAGCAGCCCCAGGTTATTGTAGACCTCGGCATTATCAGGATTGAGCTTCAGGGTTTGCCGATAATGTTCAAACGCCTCCTGCGGCCGGTCTAAAAAGGCTAGTGCGGCCCCAAGGTTGCTGTGGGCCTGATAGTAATCGGGTTTCAGCGCCAAGGCTTGCTCATACTGTTGGATCGATTGTTGATGTTGGCCCATCGCCACCAAAGCATTGCCCATATTGTAATGGGCATCAGGGCTATCGGGCATTAGTTGCAGGGCTAGCTT
>JBEKSO010000485.1:0-3127 GCA_049516935.1 Thermoguttaceae bacterium | reverse complement strand
TAAGGGCCGCCGCTGGTGAACGCACGCCTGACCAGGTAACTATTGGCGCCCGGGCCGGCCGTCCAAGACAAATCGACCTGGTTTAAGGAAACAATCGTTTCGGTTAAGGCGGTCGGCGCCGGAAGACCGGTAATCGATCCGATGATCATCGGCGAGTCCGCGCTTTCGCCCGAATCGTTTATGGCAGTGACGATATAGTAATAAATTCCGCTAATTTCCACGTCCGTATCGGAAAAACTCGTCCCGGAAGCCGCGAAGCCGATTGTTTCGAAGGTTCCGCCGGCGGTTGTGGAACGCTTGATCCTGTACATCGTAGCGCCCTTGCTGGCGGTCCATGTAACGTCGATCCGGCTGGTAGTGATAACGGTTGCCGCCACGTTTACCGGCACAGGAGGCGGATTAGGGTTGAATTGCGCAAGATAGATATTCGGCGTGGGCGGAGCGGACATGCCGTAGCCCAGGTAAAAGCTCGTATGAGCAGGTTGATTATAGGCCACGTTCTGCCAGGCAATCGACTCGCGGTACTGCAGGTCGTCCATCAAGGTGTATATCCGCGTGGTGGAGGGAATGGTGGTGGTGTAGATCCGCAATTCGGTACTGTTGGCCGTTCGCCAGACCACCTCTTCCCGCCAATCGCCGAAAAGATCGGCCACCAAACAAGGAGTTGATTTGGTGCCATTGTTCGACGCACATCCCGTGGCCGTCAGCAGCGTCGTTGTACCGCTAGTGGAATACTTTGTAATGGAAGTGCCGTCCTCCAATTCGCGGCTAGTATCGCCGTCCCACCAGACCAGGAAATTGTCGGAACTCGGGGCAGTGCCAACGACGTTTCCGTTGACGTCATAAAGATGGCTGTTGGCGGCGGACCACATCTGTGCGCCGACCGTGCCAGCAATGATGTTATCGCAATTTCCGCGCCCGTTGTCGGCCGTCGTGCCCCCTCCCCAGTATATCGCCCCGGTGGCGGCGTTGTGAAATTCAAAGCCGTCGCTGGCATTGGGGGTTTCATGGACCTCCCAGATTTCCAGGCCTGGCCGGGTTGGGTCGAAATCGCCGACGTGCATGGCGTCGCCGTGGCCAAGGCCGGTGGTATAAATAGGGGCGCCGTTGTCGTCGATCACGGCAGCGCCGTAAATGATTTCATCCTTGCCGTCGCCGTCGACGTCGGCAATACTGAGAGCATGGTCCCCTTGGCCCACATAGGCGCTGTTGATGTTGCCGTCCTCGCCGACGGCGGCTTCGAAGGTCCAGAGGTGAGTAAGCGTTCCATCGCGCCAGTTCCAGGCGCCGATAATATTCTTGGCCGCGTAACCGCTTTGAGGACCGTAGTATCCGCGGCACTCTATAAGACTTGGACTTGTGCCGTCCAGGTATGCCACGCCGGCCAAGAAACGATCGCAGCGGTTGCCATAGTTGTCGCCCCAGTCGGAGACGTTGCCCCTGGCGGGCAGATAATTAGTTGTGGCCAAGGCGCGGCCGGTCGTGCCGTCGAAAATTGTCAGATATTCCGGCCCGGTAAGGATGTAGCCCGACGAATTGCGGTAATCGGCATTGGGATTATCACCGGACAGGAGAACGTAGTTTCCCATTCCATCGATAGTGCCCGGAGCGGTCTTCATGGCCACTTCCGCCCGGCCGTCGCCGTCGAGATCGTAGACGATCATTTGAGTATAATGGGCGCCTGCGCGGATATTTTTGCCCAGGTCGATGCGCCATAACTGCGTGCCGTTCAATTTGTAGGCGTCGATGTAAACGTCGCCAGTATATCCGGATAGCGAATTGTCTTTGGAGTTGGAGGGATCCCATTTCACAATGATCTCGTACTGGCCGTCGCCGTCGAGATCGCCGACGCTGCAATCGTTGGCGCTGTACGTGTAGGCTACGCCGTCGGGAGTAGTGCCCCCGGCGGGAATATTCAACGGAATCGAAAGATAAGGCAGCGCGGGCGCACCGGCCGCCAAGGTATACGATTCACTTGCAGCCTGTTCTACACCGCTTAAAACCGGCCGCACAAAATATGAGTTGCTTAGCGTAGCGTTTACACCGGCATCGACATAATCGGTGGTTACAGTAATAGGGGCGCTGTTGAGTTTCACGGCCGCCGCGCCGCCCGTGGAGCGGTAAAGGTTGAAGGCGATGCCGCCGGGATCGGTGCCCAACAGGCGCCAGCTAATATAGACCTGTCCTCCGCCCTGGTTGACGGCGACAACACCGCGGTCAAGATATTCCATCTGCCGTGGAGCGGAAACAGCCGCCGCAGCCTGGGCGCCGGCGCCGGATGCAAGATCAGGAAGCAACGGCGTATTGTTAAGCGGATTGTCCAGTCCGGAAATGCTGTCGAGCACCCAGCGCGGTTCGAGAGATTCGAATTTCAGCCGAGTGTTATGGCCGCGGGAGGAAGGCGATGATTTCTTTTTGCGCAGGGAGGATGTATCCAGATTCATTACTCGATATTTTTTGAAATAGCGAAACATGATGTTCTCCCGGTTATTGTGCACTATTTACATAATTCCACATATTATGGTGAGTAATATGATATCAAAAAGTTGTTGAATTACAACTTTTTTCTTGGAACTTCAAACAAAATGGGGACAGGCAGCCTCTCGGAATCCTTATTTTTGCGGTTTTCCTGGAAAAGCCGGGAGCCAGTCCTCATTTTGTTAGACGTTTTTTAGAACGTGAAACAAAGGCGGAGAGCGGAGAGCAGAAAGGAATCGTCAATCCTTAGCGGGTCTTGACGGCAGCAAAAAACCGCGACCGACCAACCTTCGGTTGGCGCCTGTCGCGGCTTTACATATAGAACAATCTAATGTACATGATGCGCGCAACATGGGATCAAATCTCGACACAAATACTAAAATCCCCGATCGCCGATTCCCTATCCCCGATACCCAATCGCCCAGACTCCAAGATTTGCGGCGATCGTTGCCACGGGGGGGCCGGTTTTGATTTCGAAGTTGTAGGATTGCATGTGCAGATACAAAAAGAGGATGGCCACCAGTATCGCCAAGAGGGCGATCACTAGGAGGATGGTGTACAGATCGGCCCGGGGTTTGCGGAAGTTTTCCCCGGGGTTGTTACTCGATTTTGGAGGCGACACGGTCACCTTTCTGGACTTCGCTTTGCT
>JBEKSO010000484.1:0-3136 GCA_049516935.1 Thermoguttaceae bacterium | reverse complement strand
AGAATTTGCTTTTCAATACAAACATGGCGGATGGTTTTGCCGGTTTTGAAGGCCTCTTTGGCCAAGGCGGCGGCCTGCTCGTAGCCGATGTACGGCGTCAATGCGGTTACCAGCGATAGGCTGTTTTCCACGGTTGCCTGGCAGGCATCGGCATTCGCTTCCATGCCAGCCAGACACAGAGTGGTGAACGCCCGCAAGGCGCTGGACATCAGTCGCACGCTTTCCAGGGCCGCGTCGGCCATAATGGGCATCATCACGTTAAGTTGGAACTGCCCGCCGGATGAGCCGCAAAGCGATATGGTTTGATCGTTGCCCAACACGCGGGCGGCCACTTGCATCAGGCTTTCGCACAGCACCGGATTGACCTTGCCGGGCATGATCGAACTGCCGGGTTGCAGATCAGGCAGCTTGATCTCGTAGAATCCGCAGCGCGGCCCGGACGAGAGGAGACGGATATTATTTGCCACGTTAAAGAGCGTGACGGCGATGGTTTTTAGTTGGGCGTGACATTCGACCAGGGCGTCGCGTTGGGCATTGGCCTCGAAGTGGTTTACAGCCTCGATAAAGGGGATGCCGGTTCTGGCGGCCAGGACTTCGCTCACGCGGTTGCCGAATTCCGGATGGGTGTTCATTCCCGTGCCCACGGCCGTGCCGCCCACGGGGAGTTCCAGAAGTGCTTCGATGGCCGTGGCCGCCCGGGCGACAGAGCGCTCCAACTGCCGGGCCAATCCGCCGATTTCCTGACCCAGGCTCAGCGGCGTTGCATCGGCCAGGTGCGTGCGGCCGATTTTCAGTATCTCCTGCCATTGCCGCGATTTTTCGGCCAAGACCGAGGCGCAGTGGGTCAGAGCGGGCACCAAATCCTCGTGAATGGCCAGTGTCAGGGCCACGTGAATGGCGGTGGGAAAGATATCGTTTGTGCTTTGGCCCATGTTGACGTGATCGTTGGGATGGATGGGTTTTACGCGGTGGAAGCGGTCGCCGCCGGCAAGTTCGGTTGCCCGATTGGCGATCACCTCGTTGGCATTCATGTTGCTCGACGTGCCCGAGCCGGTCTGATAAACGTCGATGGGAAACTGGTCGTCGAACCGCCCGTCGGCCAATTCGCGGCAGGCGGCAAGCAGCGACTCGATCTGCTTTTCATTCAGAGGGTATTTGCCCGAGCCGCTGAGTTTGCCCAAATCGCGATTGATAATAGCCGCAGCGAATTTTACCAGCCCCAGGGCGTGGATCAGTTCCTTGGGCAGTGTTTCGCCGGAAATGGGGAAATTATCGACCGCCCGTTGGGTATGGGCGCCGTAATAGGCGGCCGCCGGCAAGCGAACCTCGCCCATGGAGTCGTGTTCTATGCGAAAATCGGACATATTGCACCTCGGTTGTTGGGGCGAGAGTTCAACTGTCACCCCATCGAAAATTTCAAATTCTGACTCCTGACCTCTGAACCCCAAACCTATTTCTAACAACAATATCCATATAATCGGATTATTGCAATGTTCCCTGCTTACCCCACACAAGAAGGGATGGTATTCGGTTGACAGTTCCGCATTGCGCAACCAGAATTAAGTGTTTAAGCATCAGTTGTTCAATTTGCAATTTGAAATTTGCAATTGGCAATTTGCAATACAAAAACGCAGCATTTCAGCAAATATCAGACAACTAAGTTAAAACGAAAAACCTTTCAAGGAGACTCCCGTGACTGCCCCGTGGATTACTTATCGGCCGGAACTGAAGGTATTGGATTGCACAGTGCGCGACGGCGGGCTGGTGAACGATCACATGTTTGAGGACGGATTTGTGCGGGCGATATACAACGCCTGCGTCGAGGCTGGCATCGATTACATGGAAATAGGTTACAAGGCCGACGGCAAAGTCATCGCCCGCGACAAGTTCGGCGCCTGGAAATTTTGCAAAGAGGACGACATCCGCCGCGTGGTGGGCGATAATCCCACGCCGCTCAGACTCACCGCGATGATCGACGCCGGCAAGTCCGACTGGCGCAACGACGTGCTGCACAAAAAAGACAGCGTGCTAAGCATGATCCGCGTGGCGTTCTATGCCAACCAGGTCTCCGAGGCCATGGACATGATCAAGGACGCCAAGGACAAAGGTTACGAAGTCTCGGCGAACCTGATGGCCGTGACTACCGTGAAGGAACAGGAAATCGACCAGGTTTTGGAAGTCCTGGTCACCTCGCCGGCCGACGTAATCGTGGTCGTGGACAGCTACGGGGCGATGTACGCCGAGCAAGTGGAATTGTTGGTCAAGAAGTACCTGGATTACGGCAAGGCATCGGGCAAGCAGGTGGGAATCCACGCCCACAACAACCAGCAGTTGGCGTTTGCCAACAGCATCGAGGCCATAATCCACGGGGCGAATCGCATCGACGCCTCGATGGCCGGACTTGGCCGCGGGGCGGGCAATTGCCCCATGGAACTCTTGATCGGTTTCCTCCGCAATCCCAAGTTCAAGATCCGGCCCGTCTACCAGGTGATTCAAGAGCAACTCCTGCCCTTAAGCCGCAATGTGGAATGGGGGCCGTTTGTGCAATACAACATCACCGGCCAGCTCAACGAGCATCCCCGCAGCGCAATCGCCGCCCGCGGCAACGGCGAGCGAAAAGATAACTATATCGACTTCTACGATCGCTTGACAAGCGACATATAACGGAAGGGCAGACTGGAATGGACATTATGACAGTTCGTTGCACATGCTGTCCAGGTTCATTTCGTCGGCGAAAATTTCATTATCGGCGTCAGCCGGCTCTTGCTGGTAGTCCGGCGCTGCATTCACGATAGTTTTGGCAGCCGGGCTTGGAGATACGTGCGATGGTGCGGCGGCCGGTTTCGGTCTGGCCTCGACTCGGCTCATACCCGATTCTTTCACGGCCTCGTGCGATCCAGATAGACCATTTCCTAAGTACATTGCCAGGGCAAAGCCCAGGCATATATTCAATATCGCAAATACAAAAGTTAATACCATCACAACCGGACCTTTGCAATGTAGAAAGAGTATACGGCTATATCCAATATAGATCAAAGATAATCAAACGATGGAACCGCATGCGGTTTCCCACTGTTCACCGTCCGCTGCCCACTCTTCCCTTTTCCCTATTACTGTCCTTGGCGCCAGGTTTTGG
>JBEKSO010000483.1:0-3139 GCA_049516935.1 Thermoguttaceae bacterium | reverse complement strand
AGGTGAACGTTGAGAAGCGCTGCGGAGCCGAAGGCCTAGTCGGTTCGCACCTGTTCTGTCGCCCACGCAACGACGCTCTCTGCCTGTGTTGCAGCCGCACGGTGTTCGTCCTCCGTTACTGGTTCGGAAAGGCCGGGGTAACGAGTTTCGGCCTTGGCATATGCCAGGTTGCTGCGGGCTCGATTTAGCCATTCGCGCGGGTCGTCCGGCGGGAAGCGATCAGGCGGCGTAGACCACCTTGCCTTCGCGCAGCGCCGGTTCGATGACGAGTGCCGGGGAATGGCCGTACCTCTCAATGTCCTCTGGAGTGACAACCACGATGTCCACAGATTGCTTGAAGTCAAAAAGATGCATATGGATGTCAGTCGCTAGTTGCCGGCGATGGGCTCCGGATTTCACGACGAGGAAATCCACGTCGCTATCGGAATCCATCTCCCCGCGTGCCGCCGAACCAAACAGAATGATCTTTTCCGGCTGGGCGACTTGCACCACGCGTTGGACAAGCTCGTCCAGTGTCTGATCGTCTATGCCGGTTACTATGGCTGAATCCGCGCTGCGATTCCCTGGCTGGCGGTGCAGGGCTCCCATACATGGCTCCTCTCGAGTAGCTCAAGGACTATGCATTCGTGATTATAATACAAGTCCCAACTCTTCGCATATCCTGCACATAAGGAATGGGCAATCGGAAAAACAAACGGCAGCGGTTGCAGCGCTGCTGCCTAACCTATCCGGCCTCAACTTACTCAGGAATGCGCCGCACCTAAGGTCGGGGCGAATGGACTTGTACCCCCTCCTGATATGTGGCAGCAGCTAACCATGACCTCAAGCCTTCGGGGTTGATCAACTCACTGCTTGTTGAACACCCAGAAGTTGTCCCAGTTGTTAGTAGTACCCCGATAGGTCTCTTCCGCCTGCAGGGCGCTTCCGCCCTGGACGAGATGATAGTGGGCCGTGTCGGTCGATTCGCCGCCCCGATCGACGATGCGCGCGGAGAACACCAGTTGATCGCCTTCCCAGGTTAGGCGCATATAGGTTCCCAAGCCCCCGTCCTGGGGACCGGTTTCTTTGCCGTCTGTCGTGAGCTCATAGGAAATCTTGCTATCGCTGCCGGCGATCGTGAACGAACGCTGTAACTTGAAGTTCGGCTCATGGTGATCGATCACCAAGACGGCGTTATCAAGGGAAGCGAGGTTGGGGAATTCGAGCTTGCTGTTGGTCCTGTCGATTACCCAGCGCCCCGAAAAGTCAGGGTGGCTCG
Organism: Thermoguttaceae bacterium; assembly: GCA_049516935.1. Taxonomy (GTDB): domain Bacteria; phylum Planctomycetota; class Planctomycetia; order Pirellulales; family Thermoguttaceae; genus JBEKIK01. The sequence continues at coordinate 1,881 of JBEKSO010000483.1, read as the reverse complement.
GTGCCGTTTGGCTGGCGCAGGCTGAAAGCAAAAGCACGAAGAGAAGGCCGAGGAGATGCATGCGATTCATAAAGGCTCCTCTCGCGGTTTGGACTTTAGATCTAGTTTCCAACCGGACTGAACCTATGCGTGCGTACTAAGAGCCGAACCCGCTGTGCTCCGGCACCCTCTAAGAAAAAGTCAACGGCAGCCACTGCAGCGGCTGCCGCCGTACGTCTCCAGCCGCACCTTACTCAGGAATACGGCTTACCTATGGTCGGGGCGAATGGACCTGAACTACTCCATTCCTCAGCTGCATCTATTTTGAGCGCTAAAACAAGGGTTTGTGAGATATTGAGTCAGTTTTGGTGAATGTGTTTGTTCCCGATCTTAGTTCGCCTAAAATTATTGTGTCGGTGTTGGTGACGGTTTAACAAATTTGCAGTCTGCTTTCAAAACTGATTCGGGGTGGTCAAATAAGATCTGATTTTGCCAGTAGCCCGAAAAGATAATAACTCCGTTCTCGGTTATAAAAGCTTCGACACTTTCTCCAGCATGATGACCAAAGGGAATTATATAGTATGGAACGCCTTGATCTGTAAACTCTAATTCAGGCGGTGGGCAGTAGTCAGAATCCCAGTCACTATGAATTTCCCATCGCTTTCTATCATAACTGTATTTTACAATTGCGTTAGCGGCCCCGTTATCTATGACGGTACTAAATTTCTCAAAGCCGTAGAAGTGAATCAGAAAAGGAGGCTGAACAGGGGCATTAAGGTCTTCCTGTTTAATACCAAAAAGTCGGTCATCATTATCAACGATGATCGGGTCACCTTGATTGACTTGATAAACCATGGAAAATCCCCATTTTTCGTTACGATATGTTTTCCATTCTGATGTCGACGTGGATGTTGGAGTTATCGTTGGTGAAATCGTCGGCGTAAATGTTGGCAAAGGCGATGACGGAAATTCAGGTGTTGGTCGACGTGGCTGTTCGCTTACAAGTGGTCTCACGGTAGCGGATGGCTGTGTTGTGTCTGTCGCAATCGGCAATGTGACTGTGACGACTACGGCTTGTGGTGTCTCGGTTTCGCACGCGGCAACTAACAGAATTGATGCGATAAGCACAACGGCGACGAGTACTTGCTTCATTGCAACCTCTCCGCGGGGGAAACGAAAGGATACAAAAATCATATGGCACAACCAGGAGAACGTCAAAAAGAGAAAAGAAGTTGAGAATGAGTATCTACAGTCCAAACCACAAAGCGATTTATCTATCACCAAATCGGTTAGACTTGTTGCATCGGCGTCGCGGACTTTCCGATTGGCTAAACGGATGTATTGTCTGCGCGGTGCAAAGTGGCAAGGTGAGTTGGCAAGAGCTTGCGGACTGGCTGAGCGAACGAGGCTTCAGAATTGATAAGGCGCGTCTGCTCTACATCACTCTCGCTGCACCTGGCGTTCCTTACACTCGCTTTGGTTGGCTGCACTCGTGCGCGGAGTTGGACAGATTACTTGACCTCCTGGAATCGGAGCACAACTAATCGGGCTGGCCCAGTGCGCCATCAAGGCGCATCTGTATTCACTGCCTCAACGTTTTTTCCTCACCCCAAAGTCCGATTGGCGCAGGTCGTACAAGACGCGCCAAGCGCGCACCTTCGTACTTGGATGTTGACTCATTTAGCGCGAATGAGGCTTGCCCCGCGAGCACGTCTCTTCTTCTCATTGATAATCCCGCGGTCATCCAGGAATTCAACCGGCTCGTTGCTCTTTCCTTGTTCCCACATAAACGAATAAAACCAGATGCCGCTTTCGCCGATCCAAAAATCCGCCGGCGTGAACCGCATCTTGGACCCGGCAGGCCGCTTCCGGCTTTCCGGGGAATACTCCGCCGGCCAGCCA
>JBEKSO010000482.1:0-3143 GCA_049516935.1 Thermoguttaceae bacterium | reverse complement strand
GACATCGGTTCCGGGGCGCTGGTCGATTTCAGCCGCTTCGGTTTCCGCGGCGAGCCGGTGGCTAGGGAAAGCATCCACGCCGGCGCCGACGTGGTCCTCTTCAGCGGCGACAAGTTGCTGGGCGGTCCCCAATGCGGAATAATCGCCGGGCGAAAGAGTCTGCTGGAAAAAATCGAGCGGCATCCCCTGGCCCGGGCCTTGAGGGTCGATAAGATCACCCTGGCCGCCCTGGCCGCCACCCTGCGGCTTTACCGCGATCCGGAAAAAGCCCGGCTGGCGGTGCCGCTTTTGCGGCTCCTGACTACCTCCGAGGAAAATCTGAAAAACCGCGCCGAGCGATTGGCCCCGCAAATGGCGGCGCTGAAGACCCTGATCAGTTCGGCCGAGGCGATATGCGACGTTACCTATCTTGGCGGCGGCTCGATCCCAACCCAACAGTTGCCCACCTGGTGCGTGGCGCTTAAGCCGGCGTCGTGGTCGGTCGATCGCTTGGCTGCCGCTTTGCGGACCGGCGCGCCTGCCGTTGTAGGGCGTGTGCGCGATGACCGCCTGCTTTTGGATCTGCGCAGCGTCTTTCCCCGCCAAGATACAGAGATGATCTCGGCCTTGGAAGCCTTGAGCAAACCGTGACGGATCGCAGAATTCCACCGGTGTCAGAATAAGGACTTAACCATGTGCCTTATCCAATTAAAGCGGCGCACTCCGTGTGCCATATCTCAATGTATTAGGCACACTCCGTGTGCCGTACCTCAATGTAGCAGGCACACTCCGTGTGCCGTCGCCGCGCTGGGATCGTGCGGCCAACTATTCGGCCGCTTGGCGAAAATAAAAGACGTTCTCATCGGGGTATCGCTTGTATTTTGTCTTTTTAGCCCGGCCATTGCCCAGGAAACGCCCCCTCCCCCGCAACTCCATCCCTGGGGCCAATTCGAACCCGGGGCCTGGAAGCTCGTCCGAGTGGTTACCGAGAGCTTCAACGAACAAGGCGCCGCGGCGGGAACCAATATAAGCGATTATAAAACAACCCTGGTCGACACCGATGACGACGGCGTCACCCTGGAAATGAGGGTTTGCGTGGAAGTGGCGGGAAAACGATTCGACGGCGAACCGCAAACCATCAAACAAAATTATTACGGCGAACAACAATCGCCGGACATGAAACTCAAAGAGCCCGCCGCCGGCCAGGTGACAATCGAAGACCGGAAAATTCCCTGCCAGGTCCGGGAAATCGAATCGTCCAATCAGAACGGCAAGACAAGCACCACAATTTATTATTCAGCCACGGCCCCGCCGTACGTCTTAAAACGCGATTGCGTGACCACCGACTTGGATGGCAAGAACATCATAAGCGAAACCCATGTCTCGGTGCAGGCCCTGGATATGCCCTGTAAAATACTGGGCGCCATGCGGAGCGCGGCATACGTAAAAACCCTGCAAAAAACCCCCAAGGGCACGACCTGCACCTTGGCCGTCATTTGTCCCGAAATCCCCGGCGGCATCGTCAGCAACAGTTCCAAGGAACTCGATTCTTCAGGCCGCTTGGTCCGCCGCAGCACTTTGGAACTCGTCGATTTCAACACCGAGCCCGAAAAAAGCCGCACCGGCGTCTTCGGCCGCAAGCGCCAGCAGAGAAATCGAGGAAATTAATTTCGATGAAACCCCTTGCAGTTTCGCGATGTGGAATAAAAGATGATGGATAAGGGCTGAGAGGACCGGGCAATTAATTGCCCGATTAGAAGCAGAATCCGCTTGCGGTTTCGCGATAAGCCGTTGGCGCATCTGGCAGATGAATGCCGAGCTTGGCGAGACGATCCTCGGCGGTCGTTGAGTTTGTGGTCATGGCGAAAGATCCTTTCAATTACCACCGGCCGAAATGAGCGCCACCGTCAACGTACAGGATGTCGCCAGTGACCGTCGCGGCGTCGACGAGGTACATGACTGCATCCGTGATGTCCTTGACCGTCGAAGGCCGGCCCATCGGCGACAGGCTCTCCATCACGTCCTTCGGGGTCTCCCGGTGAAGCGGCGTGTACACGACGCCCGGCGCGACTGCGTTCACGCGGATGCCGTCCTTCGCATACTCCATCGCAAGGTGCCGGGTGATCGTTTCCAGACCGCCTTTGGTGATCATCGGCACTGCCGCCGTTACGCCCCGGACCGGGTTGCGGGCAAGGGCCGCCGTGATCGTGACTATGCTCCCGCCCCTCTTCTGCGCTAACATTTGCTTGATCGAGAGTTGGGTGACGTACAGGAAGCCCTCCAAGTTCGTCGACACCAGCGACTTAAAATCCTCGGCCGTGTAGTCCGTAAACGGCTTGGTAAAGAAGATGCCCGCGTTATTGACCAGCACGTCGATCGACTTGAAGCGAGACAGCGCCGTCTCGACGATCTTCGCGGCAGTTGCCGGCTCGCCGACGTGCCCGTCCACAAGGGCGACCTGGTCGGAAGCCGCCACCTCGGCGGATTGGGTCACCTTCCGGGAATTGGCGACGACGTTGAAACCCCGCTGGACAAACCCTTTCACGATTCCCGCGCCGATCCCCTGCGAAGCTCCGGTCACAATGGCTGTCTTCCCTAGGCCGCTCATGGTTATTTCCTAAATTAGAAGGACTGTTTGTTGCTCCAATCCGATCGGGCGCGATGGGCCGTAACCTCTCTCCATCGTAGAATAACTGCTCTCGCGATCTTCTCGTCCTTGACCGTCTTGACGCCGGCCCCTTCAAGGGTGATGCGCTTGCCCACGGCTGAGCCAGTCCTCGAAACGCGTCGGGCCGAGGCGCGCGTTATCGCCGGGGGTAAGGCTTTGATCGTTTACCGCCGTGCCGAAGTAGCCTGCGCGGACGTCTGTGGTCACCTTCCGTATGTCTCGGTTTGCGCTCAGGAATCGTCGGACGAACTCGTCCATACGGATCGTTTCCGGTCCCGCCAGCTCGACTGTGCCGTTCGACGGCTCTTCGACTGCGATGTCGGCCAGTGCGGCAGCGATGTCATCCGATGCGATGGGCTGCATCAGCGCAGGCGGCAACCGAACCGTTTGCCCGTCAGTGGCCGATTGGGCGATGCTGCCGACGAACTCAAAGAACTGCGTTGCGCGGACGATCGTGTATGGAATTCTTGAGGCCTTGATCAGGTTTTCCTGGACC
>JBEKSO010000481.1:0-3152 GCA_049516935.1 Thermoguttaceae bacterium | reverse complement strand
TGATGGCCGGCCCGGATGGCAATGCCCCGGCGGTCCAGCAGTTGGGCCACGTCGTGTGCATGGACCCGCTCAAGTACAAAACTCACCAGTCCGCCCTTGTACTGCGGCTGAGGGCCGATAATTCTGATTCCCGGTATTGTTCCAAGCACTTCATGCGCGCGAATTGTTAATAAGCGGTCGTGCCGGTGGATGGCGTCCATGCCGACGGCGCCGAGATAGTCGATGGCCGCGCCCATGGCTATGGCAGATACTATGGGAGGCGTGCCGGCCTCGAATTTATGCGGCAGATCGCCGGGCGTGAAACGATCCAACTCGACGTGCCGGATCATGCCGCCCCCGCCGAACATCGCAGGCATGGCTTCCAGCAATTCCCGCTTGCCGTAAAGCACTCCAATGCCTGAGGGCCCCAGCATCTTGTGTCCGCTAAAGGCCAGAAAATCGCAATCCATCTCGGCAACGTCGGTTTTTTGATGGGGTACGCTTTGCGCGCCGTCGACCAGCGCCACCGCCCCAACTTCATGGGCCCGGTGGATGATCTCGCCCAGCGGATTGATCGTGCCCAGCACGTTCGACAGCGCGGTTACGGCCACGAGCTTTGTACGCTTTGTCAACAGTTGATCCAAAGTATCGAGCCGAAGCAGGCCGTCGTCGGTAAGCGGAATATGGCGCAATACCGCGCCCGTGCGCTCGGCCAATTGCTGCCATGGAACGAGGTTCGAATGGTGCTCCATTTCCGTAAGCAGAATTTCATCCCCCGCGCGGATATTAGCGTCGCCCCAACTCCGGGCAACCGTGTTAATCGAACTGGTCGTGCCGTAAGTAAAGATAATCTCTTCCACTGCCGCCGCGTTGATAAATGCCCGCACCTTTTCCCGCGCGCCGGCGAATAGGTCGTCGGCCTCCTGGGCCAACTGGTGTATGCCCCGCTGCACGTTCGCATAGTGATTCTCGTATGTATCCACAATCGAGCGGATGACCTGGCTCGGGCGCTGCGTGGTGGCGGCGTTGTCGAGATAAACCAACGGCCTGTCGCCGTGCACCAGCCGCCCCAGGATGGGAAAATCCGGCCGGTAAAGATTTGGATCGAGTGCGGGAGGATTTATAATTGTCGTCATGAAATATTTTTCGATGTGATTTGAAGTTTTTTACCAATTACTCCCCTCTCCCTTTGGGAGAGGCACCCAGAGGGTACCCGGGGGTGAGGGCCTTTGACGATCATGCATATAAATTAAAACACTTATCGCTTGAAAGCCCTCACCCTGACCCTCTCCCAAAGGGAGAGGGGACTATATAATGTGTAACTATGCGATGGCCGATTCAAATCCAGTTGCTCCTTCCCATGCTGACGGTCGTGGTAATGGCGATCGCGCTGGCCGCCGTCGTTACCGCGTATTTGGGCGGAAAACACGCCCGCCAGGCCCAAGACGACAACCTCCGCCGCGTTGTGGCCACGCTTTCCGAGGCGAATTTCCCTTTAAGCGATCCGGTCCTCCGGCAAATGAGCGGGTTGTCCGGCGCCGAGTTCATTTTTTTTGAGGAGTATGACAGTCTCCAAGCCGGCACGTTGCGGCTCGGCAACGACGACCTGAAACTGCTCCGACAGTTGGCCGATGACAAAGGACCGGGGAACATTGACGCCGATCATGCAATTTCGATCGCCGGCCGCGTTTATCTAACCCAGCACGTGTCGATAAGACCCAGATATCCCTTTTCCCAAGGCGGCTCGCTCGTCGTGCTTTATCCTCAAGACCGCTGGTGGTCGGCCGCGCGCCAGGCCGCCTATCCGGCGCTCATGGCGGGCGCGGTCGCCGTGATTGCCGTCATCTTGGTCACGACGGTCCTATCGCACCGCTTTGTGCGTCCGATACACCGGCTTGGCGATCAAGCCGCGGCCATTGCCCGGGGCGATTTCCAGACCTTGCCTGTTGCACGCCGCAACGACGAAATCCGCGACCTGACCCTGTCGATAAACCAGATGGCCCTGCAACTGGGCCGGTATGAAAACGATGTCCGCCGAAACGAGCAACTCCGCACCCTGGGAAAACTGGGTGCGGCAGTGGCCCACCAACTACGCAATTCGGCCACCGGCGCACTGATGGCCATCGAACTTCACAAACGCCATTGCCCGGCCGATAACGACGGCGAATCGCTGGACGTCGCCACGCGCCAACTCCATCTGATGGAATCGTATTTACAGCGATTTCTCATGCTTGGGCAAGCCCACACAATGCCTTTTGAAACCGTTTCGCTTGCAGCCGTGGTCGAAGACGCCTTGGACCTGGTCCGCCCCGCCTGCTCTCATGCGGGCGTGGAACTGATTTACTCAAAGCCCGAAGCCGCGGTCTCGGTGCTCGGCGATCCGAATGCCTTGCATCAGCTTACCGTAAATTTAGTGCTCAATGCGGCTGAGGCCGCCGCGGCACAAAAAGATCGGCCCGCGAAAATCACAGTCGATTTGGCGCGCCTGGGCGAAGATCGCGCCGCCTTGCACGTCCGCGATTCCGGCCCCGGCCCCGCCGAAGACGTGGTACAACGATTGTTCGAACCCTTCGTGTCCGGAAAACCGGCCGGCACGGGCTTGGGACTATTCGTGGCCCGCCAGGTTGCCGATGCCCATCACGGCACGATCGCTTGGCGCCGCGAAAACGACATGACCTGCTTTACCGTTGAATTCCCGCGACTAAAATCATAAACTGTATTAATCGCACCCCGCGCCTTTGTTCAATTTGCAATTTGAAATTTGCAATTTACAATTTGCAATAAAAAATCCGCCTAAAATTCGATCCAACCTCAATACAAAGATTCTATCACCGCCATGGCACACCTCTTGATCGTAGATGACGAACAAAGCATTTGCTGGGCCCTTGGCAAACTGGCCGAAGAACTGGGTCTAAGCGTGGCTTCGGCGGCAACGGCCGAACAAGGTCTGGAATCGGCTCGATCCACGCCCCCGGACGTCATCGTCCTGGACGTCCGCCTGCCCGGCATGGACGGCTTGACGGCCATGCAACATTTCCGCTCCTTGTTGGGCCCCGTGCCAATTATCGTAATCACCGCTTTCGGCGAATTAACCACGGCGGTGTCCGCCGTGCGCAACGGGGCCTTCGATTACCTGCTGAAACCCTTCGATCTAAACGTCGCCGAACGGACCA
>JBEKSO010000480.1:0-3155 GCA_049516935.1 Thermoguttaceae bacterium | reverse complement strand
CGATGGGTTGACCCGGCCTCCATAGTTCTTACGATTCCCTTTTGCTTGGGATATGGCTCCATACTGGCTCTTGCCGTGCAACGCAAGCAGTTTCTCGTTATCCGCGCCGGCTGCCTTTTGTTTCTTCTTTTGTTGGCATTGTCAATACCACAGTTCACCGAGTCTTTTGCAAATAGACGACGGCAGCTCGCTACGGACGCAAGGGCCACTGACATTATGAACGTGGGAATGGGAAAATGGATCAAGGAAAACACGCCGGAAAAAGCCGTGTTGGCAGTCAACGATGCTGGGGCAATTCGCTACTTTGGGCAAAGATATACCATTGACATCATGGGACTGAACAACGCCGCCATTGCCTTTGGGAAAATGAAATGGGACTTCGTCCTGGTAAAAGCCGATTGGCTGGCTATTTTCCCGCGTTGTTTTTCCGGTACTCCTTTCCTGGAAGAGGTTCAGCGAAAATTCGAGCCGCGCTTCGCAATACGTATACCACTGAAAGAGTATACAATTTGTAACGCTCCTTCACAGACCCTTAAAGTGGCCTATCAGAAAAAGGCTTGGCCGGCTATCCCAACTGATGCCGACAAGCCTGCACACTAAGCAATTTGCCGGTCTTATACCAATTTTAACCGATAAATGCGATTGTACGGCATGTTCCGTGCTTCATATACACTACACTGAGAAATCCGGCCCGACCCTTGTCTTAATTATTTATGAATGTTAGATTGGCAAAGCTTGGGTAGATTTATGTAATTCAATTCTGTCTGAAATAAGGATTCAAGCAGTGACCGCGACTTGTGTTATCGGTTTGCAGTGGGGCGATGAGGCCAAAGGGAAGATCGTCGATCTGCTGACCGAACAGCATGACGTGGTCGTTCGTTATCAAGGCGGGGCCAACGCCGGCCATACGGTAGTCACGCAGGGACAAACCTTCAAACTTTCCCTGATTCCCAGCGGCATTTTCCGCCCCCAAGTGCAGTGCGTTATCGCCAATGGGGTAGTGGTCAATCCGGCCAGTCTTTTGGCCGAAATCGACGGATTGGTCGGCCGGGGCATACATGTCGCCGAAAACTTGATGATTAGCGACCGGGCCCACGTAATCTTCCCCTGGCACGTGGAAGAAGACAAACTGCTCGATGCTCAATGCACGTCCGGCGAATCGATCGGCACCACCCAAAGAGGGATCGGACCGTGCTATAGCGATAAGGTCGGCCGCTCGCTGGCCATCCGCATGGGCGATATGTATCGTCCTGGTTTTTTCGAGCGGATTGAAAAAATAGTTCGGGTGAAGAATCGGTTATTTTCCACCTCCACACCGGCCGTGCCGATCAAACTCCTCGATGCCGGGGAGATATTCCAGCAGTACCAGCAATACGCCCAACGCCTGAAACCGCATGTGGCCGACACCACGACTTACCTCCTCGACGCCCTGGACTCGGGCAAGCGTGTGCTTTTCGAGGGCGCCCAGGGAAGCATGCTCGATATCGATCACGGCACTTTCCCCTTTGTCACCAGCAGCAACAGTTCCGGGGTGGGCGTTTCGCCGGGTTCAGGGGTGCCGGGCCGATACATCACCAAGGTAATCGGCATTATGAAGGCTTACACCACCCGGGTCGGCGGCGGCCCCTTTCCCACCGAGCAAGATAACGCTACGGGCCAGCACATCCGCGACCGGGGCAACGAATACGGGACTGTAACTAAACGTCCGCGCCGTTGCGGCTGGTTCGATGCCGTGGCCGTTCGCTATGCCGCGCGCCTGGGCGGGGTAGACGTATTGAGCGTCATGTTGTTGGACGTGCTCAGCCAGTTGCCGGAAATCAAAATTTGCACCGCCTATGAATTAGACGGACGGAAGACGACCAATTTTCCCAGTCACGTGGACGATTTGCGCCGCGTTGTGCCGGTTTACGAGACCTTGCCCGGCTGGCAAACCGAAATCAGCAATGTTCGCCGCATTGCCGACTTGCCGGCCAACACGCAGCAATATATCGACCGGCTAAGCCATATTATCGGCATTCCGGTAGAAATCGTCTCGGTGGGCCCGGACCGCGAGCAGACGATCTTTGCAAAGGATGAAGGATGAAGGATGTAGCGGATGGTGGGCGGTGGGCAGTGGGCGATGAACAAACGGGGCCGGGCAATTTATTGCCTGGTATAGAGGATGAAGGATGAATAAAAATTCCCTTTCCCCCATTCCCAATTCCCTATCCACTACTGAAGTGCCGCCGGATAGAATGCCCCGGCACATCGCGGTCATCATGGACGGCAACGGCCGTTGGGCCCAACAAAGAGGATTGCCGCGCATCGAGGGCCATAGGCAAGGCGCGGAAAGCGTCCGCCGAGTCACCGAGGAATGCGCCCGGTTGGGCATCGAGCAACTCACGTTATATTGCCTATCCATCGAAAACTGGAAACGGCCCGCCGATGAGCTTGATTTCCTCATGGAACTCCTGCAAAAATACATGTCCCAGCAGCGCGACACGATCATGGAGCACAACGTGCAAGTGACCGTGATCGGCCGGCGCGAGGGGCTCCAGCAAAACATACTCCAAGAAATCGATAAAACCGTGGAACTTAGCCGCGGAAATACCGGTTTAAAAGTCTGCCTGGCGATCAACTATGGCGGCCGGGCGGAATTGGTCGACGCCATGCGATCCATTGCCGGGGAGGTTAAGTCCGGAGAAATTGATCCAGCAGATATCGACGAAGCTACCATCGATGCGCATCTTTATACCGCCGGCATGCCAGAACCCGATCTGTTGATCCGCACGGCCGGCGAAATGCGCGTCAGCAATTTCCTTTTGTGGCAAATCAGTTATGCTGAAATTTGGGTCACCGACTGCTGTTGGCCCGACTTTGACGAGGCCCAACTGCACCAGGCCATCCGCGCCTACGCCGCCCGGGATAGACGATTTGGAGGATTGTCGGGTTAGATTATGCATCGAGATTTGAGCGAATTTACCGCGAATATTGCAAATTGAACAATTGCAAATTGCAAATTTCAAATTGAACAAAGAAAAGGCAAAAGTACGGAGTTTTGGAAGATAAGTATTGAATTCCGAAATAGAGAGCGACTGTAATAGGCGTGACGATTGAAATGCAGACCTCTTTTGATTTTCAGGGACGGGAATACAACTCCCTTAGCCAATGCGCGC
>JBEKSO010000479.1:0-3168 GCA_049516935.1 Thermoguttaceae bacterium | reverse complement strand
GCCCTGGACCTCAATTCGCTACAGTGAACAAGCCATCAAGGACTGCATTCCGGAGTTCCTGCTGCGGCTGCGGAACGTTTATAGTTTTTTTGTGATCTACGCGAACATCGACAAGTTTGATCCCGCGGCTTCGATCAGCGGCGGGGCAGGGCAGTTGGCCGCCGAGGTTTTGGCTACAGCCCGGGATTTTCGGCCCGTCGCTAAACGCTCCGAGCTTGACCGCTGGATCATCGGCGAACTCAATCGCACTATAGCCGCGGTGACCGAGCGCATGGACGCCTATGACAATTTCGACGCCTGCGGCAGTTTAAGCGAATTCGTCGATGCCTTGAGCAACTGGTACGTCCGCCGCAGCCGCGACCGGTTTTGGAGCGGCGAACAATCGGCAGACAAGGCCGACGCCTACTGGACGCTTTACGAATGCCTGCTTACGACCTGCAAGTTGATCGCACCGTTTGTGCCGTTTTTGGCCGAGGAAATGTGGCAAAACCTGGCCGTGGCGGCTTTCGCCGACAAACCGTCCAAAGCACGGCCGGTGGAAAGCGTGCATCTGTGCGACTTTCCCCTTCCGAACCAGTCAGCTATTGACGAGTTGTTGTCTCAGCGTATGGCTTTGGTGCGGGAAATAGTATCGCTGGGCCGCAGCGCGCGGATGGGGGCGAAACTCAAGGTCCGCCAACCCCTTTCGCAGGTCGAAATTGTTTTGGCCGATAACGTCCATCAATCCTGGTTGCAGGAGCACGACGCTTTGATCTGCGACGAGTTGAACGTCAAGTGTGTTGAATTCACGGCCAAGGCCGATCAATACATCACCTACTCGATACTGCCCGATTTGAAGCAACTCGGGCCGCGCCTTGGCAAACGGCTGCCGGGCTTGAAAAAAACGCTCGCCGAAGCGGACGGTGCTAAATTGCTCTCCGATATGGAATCGCAAGGCAAGATAACCATTACTTTACAGGACGGTCCTGTCACGCTCGATGCCGAGGACATCCAAGTCCGCCTGCAAGCCAAGCCGGGCTGGGCTGCCGCGCAAGGAAAAATGTGCGTGGTGGTATTGGCAACCGAACTGACTCCGGAATTAATCGCCGAGGGGCTTGCCAAGGATCTGGTCCGTGTAATCCAGGACCGCCGCAAGGAGATGGGCCTGGAATTTACCGACCGGATCGTCGTCGGCCTGGTTACCGATTCCGACGAGCTTATCGAAGCCGTAAAACAGTTCCGCAGCTACATCCAAGGCGAGACGCTTGCCTTGGAGATCGGTTTTACCCCGCCACCCGGTGCCGAAGCCGTGGAAGTAAAAGTGGGCGATTACCGTGCAATGTTGTATGTGAAAAAAGCATAAATGAATTGTTCATCGGGTTCCAGATAAATAATGTCATTAGCCGGCGGTCAACGACCGCCGGAAAACTCTCGAAATTCTGCCGGCGGCTGTTAGCCGCCGGCTATTAAACGTTACATTTATTATCTGAGACTCGATAAACGGAAAAAATAAATACGGAGTTTTTAATGTCCGATTCAGGTTCCCGATTATTTAAGATCGCGGTGTTAATTTCCGGCGGGGGAACGACGCTTAAAAACTTGATCGAGCGGATCTCCGACGGCCGGCTGCGCGTGGCTATTAGCCTTGTGATATCGAGCAATCCGCAGGCCGGCGGGCTGAAGTTCGCACGCCAGTCCGACATCGCCTGCCTGGTTATCGAACAGAAAGACTATCCCGACCAAGACGCCTTCAGCCGCGAGGTTTTCAGCCGTTGCCGTGCAGCCGGCGCGGACCTGGTCGTGATGGGCGGATTCCTCAAACGGTTGACCATCCCGGAAGATTTCAAAAATCGCGTAATCAACATCCACCCCGCGCTGATCCCGGCCTTTTGCGGCACTGGATATTACGGGCATCGCGTGCACGAGGCCGTGCTGGAATACGGCGTGAAACTGAGCGGCTGTACGGTCCATTTCGCCGACAATCAATACGATCACGGGCCGGTGATCCTGCAAAAGGCCGTGCCGGTCCTCGACGGCGACACGCCCGATGCGCTTGCCGCCCGCGTGTTTACGGCCGAGTGCGAAGCCTATCCCGAGGCCGTGCAACTGATCGCCGAGGGACGAGTCCGGGTCGAATCGCGCCGCGTGCGAATACTGCCGCCCGGCTAGCCATGTGTCACTGGCATCTTGCCAGTGCAGGAAAAGACACGGGCAAGATGCCCGTGCCACTCAATCGATGTCTATACCAACCAATCGTTTTCTTTTCCCATGTTTCAGCGATTATTCCCGCGCACATCGCTGCTTGCGGGTCGCTTCTGGTAAGAATTCAGCCAATCTTCAATTTGCCTGGCCAGTTCCGTTTGTTTTTCAATTCGGGCAAGATTCAAGGCCTTTTGGGCCGCGGCTATGGCCTCGTCGGATTGGTTCACGCCGGCATAGGCCATCGCCAATAAATGATAGGCGCCGATATAGTCGGGCTTGATCTGCAACGCCTGTTTGAAGTGTTCGATCGCCTCGTTAGGCCGGCCTGTTTGCATCAAGGCATTGCCCAGGTTTTTATGAATCTCGGGATCGTTAGGACTTAACCGCAGAGCTTGCCGAAAGGTTTCCACCGCCTCTGGCAATCGGTCCGTTTGAGCCAGCGCGATACCCAGGTTAGCGTAGGCATCGGATATTTCCGGCCGCAATCGCAGGACTTCCTGAAAATGTTCGATCGCGTCCCGGGGCCGCTTTTCTTGAAGCAATATGTTGCCCAGATTAAAGTGTGCCATGGACAAGTCAGGGTTAAACTGCAATGCCTTTTCATATTGTTCTGTCGCTTCCTTAGTACGGCCAAGTTGTCTGAGTGCGTTCCCTAAACTGTTGTGTACCTCGGCATGGCCCGGCTTTATCCGCAGGAATTCCTGAAAATGTTGGATCGACTCATCGGCCCGGCCCGTTTTAAGCAACGCGTCGCCCAAGCCGTAGTAGGCCATGGCAAAGTCGGATTTTAACCTTATGGCTTGCTTGTAATGCCCGATGGCGTCCTGTGGTCGGCCAGTATTGACCAATGCATTGGCATAGTTGAATTGAGCCATAATGCAGTCCGGATTTTTTGCCAGGGTAGCTTCGTACAGCGTCATGGCGTCGCGGTATAGCGCGTTTTGCCGCAAAGTTATAAATGCAAGCACGCCTACAGCCACAACGGCG
>JBEKSO010000478.1:0-3182 GCA_049516935.1 Thermoguttaceae bacterium | reverse complement strand
GTCTTGCCGTATATCGGTAATGGCCTATCGTTGTTTTGCCTAAGTTCGTGTATGCTAAATTCGGCTAATACTGTTTGCGATTATCATTAGTAATATCAATTTCTTTGCAACATCTGCCACTTGCAGGAAACACGCTTATGTGTGGAATAGTTGGATATATCGGGCCTCGCGAGGCGGTGGAATTTCTCATCTCCGGCCTGCACCGTTTGGAGTATCGCGGATACGACAGCGCAGGCGTGGCCACCATTAACGCCGCCGGGACGTTAAACGTGGTAAAAACGGCGGGCCGCATCGAACGCCTGGAAGCCAAGCTCGCCGAAAGTCCTTTGAGAGGCTCGGTCGGCATCGGCCACACACGCTGGGCTACGCATGGCGCGCCCAACGACGTCAACGCCCATCCCCATGTAGGCGACAACGGCACGCTGGCCCTGGCGCACAATGGGGTGATAGAAAATTTTCGCTCCATTAAGCAACGCCTGGAAAACGACGGTTACACGTTCCGCTCCAACACCGATACCGAAGTCATAGCACACCTGATCGATAATTGTTTGAAAGAGCAAAAAATCGACAGTGACATGGCCGCCGTGCATTACCAGCCCTTGGTTACGGCGGTGCAAACGGCCTTGGCTCAGCTTCAGGGCACCTACGGGCTGACGATTATTTTTCGCGATTGGCCGGAGGTGATATTTGCCGCCCGGCTGGGCAGCCCGCTTATCGTCGGGGTGGGCGACGGCGAGCATTTTCTGGCCAGCGACGGTTCGCCCTTGGCCGGCTATACCGATAAGATCGTTTACCTGGCCGACCACGAGTTGGCGGTTGTCACGGCCGACAGTCTGCGCGTGATCCACCGCGACCACGGGCACGTCAGCCCGAGCGTGCACGTGCTCGAGATCGAAGCCGGCGAAATGGACCTGGGCGGATATTCGCATTTCATGCTCAAAGAAATCTTCGAGCAACCCGAGTCGATTCGCAACGCCATGCGGGGCCGTTTGGATCGCGACGCGGCCACGGCTAAATTCGGCGGGCTGAATCTTTCGCCGCAGCAACTCCGCTCGGCCAATCGCATTGTGATGACCGCCTGCGGCACAAGTTGGCATGCGGCCTTGGTGGGTGAATATCAAATCGAGGCCCTGGCCCGTTTGCCAGTCGAAGTGGAATACGCCAGCGAACTCCGCTATCGCAATCCGCCCCTGGACGATCACACACTGGTGTTCGCCATCACGCAAAGCGGGGAAACGGCCGACACCCTGGCGGCGCTGCGGGAAATGAAGCGCAAGGGCTGCCCGGCGCTGGGCATTTGCAACGTGGTGGGCAGCACCATCGCCCAGGAAAGCGACGGCGGCGTGTACCTCCGCGCAGGACCGGAAATCGGCGTGGCCTCGACCAAGGCCTTTACCTCGCAATGCACGGTGCTGGCCATGCTGGCCTTGTTTCTGGGCCGGTTAAGGCACCTCAGTTTTTCGGCCGGGATGCGGATCATCAAGGAGCTCGAAGAACTGCCCGATAAGGTCAGCGGCGCCTTGGATTGCAACAACGCGGTGCGGAAAATCGCCAACAAGTACGCCGAGTGCAACAACTTCCTCTACCTCGGCCGGCAGTTCAATTTCCCCACCGCCCTGGAAGGGGCCCTGAAACTCAAGGAAATCAGCTATATCCATGCCGAGGGCTACCCTTCGGCCGAAATGAAACACGGACCGATCGCACTGGTCGACGAGCGCACGCCCAGCGTGTTCATCATGCCCTTGGGTCAGATGTACGATAAGGTGATGTCGAACTTACAGGAGATCAAGGCCCGGGGCGGCCCGGTGATCGCGGTGGTTTGCCAAGGCGACCGCGACGCCGTACGCCTGGCCGACGACATAATCGAAATCCCAGCCGTCGAAGAATTGTTTCAGCCGATTGTATCGGTCATTCCCCTGCAACTTCTGGCCTATCACATCGCCGTGGCCCGGGGCTGCGACATCGACAAGCCGCGAAACCTGGCAAAAAGCGTGACTGTGGAGTGAGAAAGGATGAGGGATAAGGGATGAGGGATAAAGGATAAGGGATGAGGAATAAGGGATGAGAGAGAAATGTTGAGTGATTATTGAAACCGCTTGCGGTTTCGCGATGCCCGCCGTACATATAAAAACTCAAGCCCATGGGTTGCAAACCGTGGGCTTTTTGCTGTCGGGACTGTTTGATCGCGATTTTATTATCCGATCGGCTATTCTTACGGCAGATCGTCGCCGATCGTGCCTTTGGTGAAATTCGTCTGGTCGTCGATGTGATCGAAATTGCCTGCCGGAAAGCCGATGCTGTCCGTGCCTATTACATCCGCAGTGAGATTAGGCAAACCGCCGCTAGTACCATCTGGCACGCCTGCGTCAGCAAATAGCCCGGTGGGATAAACATTTTCTTTTCCGAACTTGCCGTCCAAGCCGCAGCAGAGGATTTGGAACGAATCCGGATTTTCCCAGCCCTGGTTCCGCTGATCCCAATATGGTTGGGCTCCGGAACTGGCCCCTTTCTTGATTGTATAAGGCGGGGTCTTAGTATTGTCATACGAATAGTATTCTCGTTTCGGTTCCGGCTGACCTAATTCCGCGCGTAAATAAATATATTGATGATTGGAATCTTTGCTCAACCCAGGCGAATAATATTTGTACACGTTGGTAATAATAGGAAGCGTATCGGTGGGACCAAGTGGAGGAGTAATTGGCATGTACTCGGGATTAAACTCGAAAAAAGGTCCAATCCGACTGGGTGTAGTATTTGGGCTCTCAAATGGATTCGCCGGATTTTTGCTGAACCCGCTGGGTTTGCCTTGGGCGTCGGGCATTCCGCCCAGCCAAAAAACCAAAGCTCTGTCTGGGCTCATTTTGTCGAGATTAATTTGATAATTGATACTGTTAATAGTGTATTGCGAATTAGTCTTTATTAAATCCCTTAAAGTATTCCAGTCGGGAACTATGTAACGAGGAAATGCCTTGGATATATGGCGCAATATAATTGATTTGCCGTTGTCCGATGTCACATCGCTGAAATCGGGCGGATACTCGCCGAACTGCTGTTTGTATTGCTCCAGGGCCCGGGAAATTTGCTGGATCTCCATGCTGATTCTGGCGACCTTTGCCCGAGCGATGCCCCGATAAGCGACCGCCGATATCAGCCCGGCAAGGATCGCGATGATCACCAATACG
>JBEKSO010000477.1:0-3185 GCA_049516935.1 Thermoguttaceae bacterium | reverse complement strand
GCAACTGGCCAGTGTCGCCCGTCTCGATCAGGCCAAGGGCCCAGCCAACATCGACCGCTTCAGCCGTCAGCGCCAAGTCGAAGTCATCGCCAATCTCGATCAAAATCTGCCCACCGGCGACGCCGTGGAGAGAATAAACAACTTTGTCAAGACCTTGAATCTGCCCGCCGACTACCATTGGGAATACATCGGCAAAGCCAAGATGCTCAAGGAATCGAACCTCAACTTTTTGATCGCCTTTATCTTCAGTTTCGTCTTCATGTATATGATCCTCGCGGCCCAGTTCGAGAGCTTTGTGCATCCGATCACGATTCTCCTGTCACTGCCCCTCACGCTGCCCTTTGCCCTGGTCTCGCTTCTTGTGCTCCGCACGCCCCTGGATCTTTTCGCCATGTTCGGATTGTTCATGCTCTTCGGGATCGTCAAGAAAAATGGCATCCTTCAGGTCGATTACACCAACGTGCTGCGGGCAAAAGGCCTGCCCCGCGAGCAAGCCATCCTCCAGGCCAACCACACCCGCCTGCGCCCCATACTCATGACCACCGTCATGCTCATAGCCGCCATGATTCCCATCGCCTTGGGCCGGGGGGCCGGTTCCGGTTCCCGTGCAAGTTTGGCAAAAGTCGTCTTGGGCGGTCAAACGCTCTCGCTGCTCTTGACGCTCTTGGTCACGCCCGTGGCCTATACGATATGGGACGACGTGGGCCGCTTCTTTTCAAGGCTTTTCGGCCGGCAAAAATCGCCACCGGCGCCCGAAAAGAAGGTCGAACTAGATCGCAAAGAACTGCCCGATAAGCATTATGTCAGGGATGAATCCGATCACAAAAAACATCGCGAAAAACTCCCCGCCCCGACTATTGCCCGTATGGATATTACTCCGGAACATCCGTGACATAGGAATAAACTCTAAATCTGTTTTTCTCCCAGTGATATCCCTACTATGTGCATGAACTCTTTATATACCACAGTGCGTAGTATAAATATCGTCCCGGCTGTCGGCCGTTACATTGACTTGCCGCCACCGGCGGCGTATTATTGATTAGCAGCAAAGTAATATAAAATTTGTTAGGCGTGTTTTATTGTTGCACGATTTCGCTATTTGTGACATGATGTATTTGCCATGTGGATTACTAAGTCTTACATCGCGAAATTGCTGGTCTGGCTGGCGGCCGCGCTAATGCCCGCGGACGTGCTTTTAGCCGGCCCTTGCATGTGCGCAGGGTCGATGGCTGGCGACGTGCAGGCAAAAACGGCTAATACGCTCCAATTTCAGGCCTGCTGTTGTCATCCCGGCGCGATTTGCCAATGTTGTCATCGGGCGAAAACCACACAGGGCTCTGCTTGCTGCAAAAATCGCATCCTGCAAATTAATTCCACGCGAAGCGCCGTTTCCACGGCCTGCAATTGCCCGGGCGGCAAAACCCCCATGCCGCAAAACACTCTGCCCAATTCATCAGCCAAGCAACTAATTAACAATGCCTATGCTTGCCTGGCGCCGGCATCCGCGGCCGTACTGCCTCCCGACGCCTTGCATTCCATCTCTCAGTGCCCTTCTATACCGGCGACTCCGCTGGAGCGATTAAGCAATCTTTGCCGCCTAATTATCTGATTCGGCTTTTCTTATTCTGATACTGCGCGCCGGGATACGATTATTCCCCGCCAATAAACCCCTATTCCGCGCAAACCGCTTGCGGTTTTATGTGTAGGAATTATAAAAAACCGCTTGCGGTTTCGCGATACTGAAAAAATTACCTTAAGGAGAAACTCTCATGAGCACGTCACGTTTACTGTTGTCCTCGATATTGGTTGGTTTGGCAATCGTCGTTAGCGGTTGCAACCGCCAGCCCGCTAAAGATCAGAATCCATCCACGCCCGCAACGTCGCCGCTTAAAACAGAATCGGCCGGCGAAGTCTCACCGGACGTTTCCAGCGGCCTGGCCGAATTAAGCGTCGAAGATCGCGAGTTGGCTGTAAAACAACGCGTCTGTCCCGTCAGCGGAGAATTGTTGGGCGCCATGGGAAAACCCTTTAAAACCACGGTCAAAGGAAAAACCGTGTTCCTCTGCTGCGAGGGCTGCGAACATGATCTAAAAGAAAATCCCGATAAATATCTGGCAAAACTGAAAGACGCCGAAGAAAAAAAATAATCCCTCGGCAATTCCTCTTGTTCTCGCGCTCCATCGTGGGAACAAGTAAATGTCGAACTCAATTATCCATTTCATTGTTTAGCCCCGGAGCTTGCTCCGGGAGGTGTGTCATGTCCAACTCAACATTCTGGAAAAAATTCTTTCTAGTCCTCAAGGTGATCGAAGTCCGCTTGCGTTTCATCGCCATACTGCTGGTCACCGCGCTGGCGATCGGCTATTGGGACACCATTGCCAACTATTGGGACAAGTGGACCCGCTCCGCCCCAACCGAGATCGGCAAACTGGCCAAGGACGAGGAATTTTATTGCCCCATGCACCCGCAAGTGGTCCGCGACGATTTCGATCCCAACGGCCAGACGCCCCACTGCCCTATCTGCGGCATGCCGCTTTCCCTGCGCAAAAAAGGCGCGCCGCCGGTCTTGCCGCCTGGCGTAACCGGGCGCGTGCAACTCTCGCCCGAACGTGTTCAACTGGCCGGCATCGAAACCGTCGAGATCGGCTACCAACCGCTGGTCAAGCAGACCATTGCCGTGGGCAGCGTCGCCTACGATCAAACCCGGCTCTCGCGGATCACAAGCCGCGTCAGTGGTTACGTGGAAAAACTCTACGTCGATAAAACTTATGTCGCCGTGAAAAAAGACGACCCCCTGGCCGAAATCTACAGTCCCGAGTTGTTTGCCTCCTCGCAAGAACTCCTGCTGGCGTCCCAACATGGCGCCGATGCCGAACTAGTCGCCCCCGCCCGGCAACGCCTGAAATTGCTGGGCGTCGCCAAGGAGGAAATCGACGCCATGATCGCCGCCGGCAAAGCCAGCCCGCGCCTGGTCATCCGTTCGCCGCGCGCAGGGCAGGTCATCGGTAAGAATATCGTGGCCGGCTCGCGCGTCGAAGAAGGCATGACCCTCCTCGATATCGCCGATCTATCGACCGTCTGGATCGAGGCCGACGTCTTCGAAAAAGACATCCCATACATCCGCACCGGCCAGGCGATCAGCGCGACCGTCGACGCCCTGCCCAACCGCGTGTTCAAGGGCGAAG
>JBEKSO010000476.1:0-3208 GCA_049516935.1 Thermoguttaceae bacterium | reverse complement strand
CCAAGGGCATTAAAACAGCCGGCGGCATCGCCACGGTCCGAAACGAACGCAACCATTTCCAATCCTTCTGCTACACGACTCCGGAAGACCGGCAAAAACTCAAGGAGATCGTCGAGTTCACCGCCCGGCATTTCGACGAAATCATTCTGGACGACTTTTTCTTCACAAGTTGCAAATGCGAATCGTGCATCAAGGCCAAGGGCGAGAGGACCTGGACCCAGTTCCGCCTGGCGCTCATGGAAGAAGTCTCCCGCAACCTGGTCATCCAGCCCGCTAAGGCTATTAATCCCAAGGTGAAGCTGGTCATCAAGTATCCGAATTGGTACGAGCACTACCAGGGCCTGGGCTACAACCTGGAGGCCGAGCCGAAACTTTTCGATGGAATTTACACCGGCACCGAAACCCGCGACCCGGTTTTCTCCCAGCAGCACCTGCAACAGTATCAAAGCTATTTAATCGTGCGGTATCTCGACAACGTGAAGCCGGGGGGAAACGGCGGCGGCTGGGTCGATCCCTTCAGCCGCCAATATCTGGACCGCTATGCCGAGCAGCTCTGGCTGACGCTGTTTGCTAAGGTGCCGGAAATCACGCTTTTCAGCTTCGGCCAATTGATCGAGCCCGTGCGGCAGGACGACGGAACTTCCGTGCCCGATACCCTGGTCGGCCGAACCGCCGGATTTGTTTTCGACCAGGCGGACGGATTTCTGGGCAAGCTCGGCAAGCCCCTGGGAGTGATGAGTTATAAGCCCTACCACTCCAGCGGCGAGGATTTTCTGCACAACTACATGGGCATGCTGGGCATCCCCATCGAGCTTACGCCCGAATTCCCGGCCGACGCCAAGATGATCTTTCTCGCCGAATCGGCCCGGTTCGATCCGGCAATCGTCCAAAAAATTAAAGGTCAATTAATCGCCGGCAAGAACGTGGTGATCACCTCCGGCCTGCTTAAGGCATTGCAGGGAAAGGGCATCGAAGACATCGTCGAACTCTGCGCCGGCGATAAAAAAGTCCTGTCGAAGGAATTCTGGCGGAGGACGAACGTTTACCGCTCGGAAAAGGAGATATTATTCCCGCAGATCGAATACATCACCAACGACGCTTGGGATCTGCTCTCCTGCATGGCGCAAGGCAACGGATACCCGCTGCTGCTGGAAGCCGATTATGCCAAAGGCATATTATATGTCCTGACCATCCCAGACAATTTTGCCGATTTATACGCCCTGCCCACGGAAGTGCTGACTGTAATCAAAGAGGTCATCACTCGCGACCTTCCCGTGCGCGTGGAAGGCCCTAGCGGAGTCAGTTTATTCGTCTACGACAACGACACGTTTATCGTGGAGTCGTTCCTGCCCAATTCGGTCGAAGTGAAAATCGTCGTCAACCGCGGGATCACGGCCCTCAACGACCTCATGGGCGGCCGAGGATTCGGCGGACCAGCCGGCCGCGGCATGACCGGCCAGCCAAGGGGCGACAAGGTAGTTTTCGAGACCGTTATCGCCCCGCACACCTACCGTGTTTTTTCCGCCCAAGCGGCGCGTGCAAACAACGCAAACGAATAATTGATTGAAGACCCTTTAATCCCATTCCAGCACAATTAGCGAGACGGCCCGCCTGGGCAATGAAAATTTCAGTGAGGTTTTGCCGTTTTCAATCGCTAGCGTTGCCGGGGCATTGATTTGCGTTAACGCTTTCCTAAAGGGAGAGGGGACTTTTGGATAATTTTCTTATTGCGGTTTCCAGCCGTCTTGGCCGCCGAGGACGTTTTCCGGAGTGTATGTCTTGGCCTGGTCGTCGGTTAGTTGTTTCGACCATGAAACCCGGGCTTGGGGATTCGCGCCCGGGCCGGTGCTTTTGTATTCGGAATAGCGGGCTGTTTTTTCCTTTGCCGGATCGCGCCAATTGTCCCAACCGGCGGGCTCGATGGTGTCGGCCATTTCAGTGTTTAAAAAAGCCACGTCGGCAAAGGGCCGCCAAGGCCGTCCCAGATAGCTCTTCTTCGTTTCCGGCTCCGCCGTAATTTTGCAATTGGAGAAGACATAGCCGAAAGGGTGATCCTCGGGCGTGGAGGCCGCCGTTATATATCCTTTCTCCCGGAGGTGGATTAGGCATTTATCGAAAAATACCGTGGCCGCCCCAAAGATGAAGTCCACGTGCCCGGCGATGTAGCAATCGTTGAAGTAGTGCCGCCCGGCGTTTACCAAGATCGTGTCCTGCCAGCCGAGAAAGCGACAATGCTTGTACACGCCGCGGTCGCCCGTAGTCTGTATGGCCAAGGCCTGGCTGCCAATGCCGAAGCTGTTTTCAAAGGCGATGTTTTCCGCGGCGAAATCGTCGGCGGCTATGACTGTCGAGGCGGTTTTGAAAGTTCCGATGGGCCGTCCGTCCGCTCCGGGCATTCTGGCGTTCAGATCTCCTGTCAAAACGGTCGTATCCCAATCCTCACCCACCAGATGAATGAATCGCTTGTCGGCCGGGATCGTGAGCGGGCCTTTATAAATGCCTTTTTTGACGAATATGACATAAGGTTTTGAAAGTCCGGCAGGCGCCGCCTCCACGGCCTCTTGCACGGTCTTGAACTTTCCCGAGCCGTCGGCCGCCACTATGACATCGGCCTTTTCGATTTGATCCTTGATCTCGTTTTCGATTTCCGTTGACGCCGGCTTGAGCCATTTTTCCTGCCACTTTGCATAATTTACGGCCACGAACCGGCCGTCTTCGACGTACCAGCGGTAGCCATTGCGGCGCTCGGCTTCGATTTCGTTCATGTTGAATTTTTTTACGCCGTCGCGGCCGGAGAACATCGGGCGGTTGGTTTCGATATCATAAAACCTGGCCCAAATCGGCGGGGCGTCCTTGTCTTCGATGGTTTGCCTCTCGCCGTTCGCCCAAATTACACGGATGCCGGTGACTTTCGAGGCCGCATACCATTCGGCCCCGCTTTTTATGGAGCGGATAACTTCCGGGCTGGGATTATCCAGACTCATCAGCACGTCCAATACCCCGTCGCTTTCGGCCCCGCTTAATGAGACCAACTCGTAAGCTCGGCCGTGCTTAGGCTTCAAATCAACATCGTCGTGCTGGGCGCACCACACCGTGAGTTTGCCATTTGCGATGATTTGGCATTTCAAAATGCATTGAATCCCCTTCTGGAAACTCTGCTTGATGGCTGCGCGGCGCTCGGCGTCGAGGAAATCGTAATCCGGCGATG
>JBEKSO010000475.1:0-3228 GCA_049516935.1 Thermoguttaceae bacterium | reverse complement strand
CGGCCTTTATCGTTTATTATTGCTGGGGAAAACTGGCCGAAAAAACCCACGTGAGCATGGCCTGGATTTACGCCCTGGCGGCGTGGATCAGCCTGGTGCTGATCACGGGCATCACGGCTTTTATGGCCAATCCGGGCGATTGGCTGGAGAAACGCGATTTTTGGGCGGCGTTTTTCAATCCGCAGTTCATTCCGCAGACGATTGCCCGAACAGGCGGGGCCCTGCTTTTGACTTCCTTGTACGTATATTTTCACGCTTCGCTGGTGATAAGGGATGCCCGGTTGCGAGACATGATCGGATCCAGATCGGCCCGGCCTGCGATGGCTGGGGCGATTATGGTTACCGTAGGCGGGCTGAGTTGGTACTACTTTCTGCCCGAGTCGGCCAAGGTGATATTGGTCGGGGTGGCCAGCTTGAATATTCTGATAGCCTTGATATTCGCGCTAACGATTGTGACTTTTTTCCTCTTGTACTTTGGTCCGTATCGCAATCCGGGCTGGCTTTCGCCGGGATTTGCCAGTGCGCTTTTGCTGTTCGGCATAGCGGCTTTCAGCACGGGTGAATTCATCCGCGAGGCCGTGAGAAAACCTTACGTGATTTATAACGTCGTTCTGGGAAATCAAATTCTGCCCGAAGAAGTACCCAAGCTTCGCCACCAGGGATATCTGGAAGGCGGCATTTGGACAAAGGCCTACGTAACGAAAAATTATCCCCAGGCAAGCGATAAAGGCCCTATCGAGGCAAATCGGCTCTTGGAATTGCCCTCTGCCGATCGGATTCGGCTGGGCGAAGTGCTGTTCCAATATCACTGCAACGATTGCCACTCCGCCGGTTTGGGTTTTTCGGCGGTAGGCTCGCTCATGCAAGGGCGTTCGCGGGCCGAGGTGCGGAGTACGATTGCGCATTTGGACACCTATATTTTCATGCCTCCATGGGCCGGAAATGATGACGAGGCAGAACTGTTGACCGATTATTTGATGAGCATTGCCCCGCGTCGGCCGGGAGGAATGCGATTAGGCTCTCAACTACCGGAGGTGCGTTGATGATGTTCGCTCAGACGCTAGTTGACAGTGCCCAGGCGGCGGGCCTGCCCGCCCCGCATTGGTTCATCCAGTTCTTTAAAGTCCTGGGCTTTACTCTCCACGCGGCGCCGATGAATCTTTGGTACGCGGGGCTGCTGGCGGCGGTGTGTCTGCACCTTGGCCGCAACCAACACGGCCGGGTGTTTGCCGCCCGGCTGATCGCACAGATGCCGGTGATTATCGCGGTGGGTGTGAACCTGGGCATAGTGCCGCTGTTGTTTATCCAGGTGGCCTATTTCAAGTTTTTTTATCCGGCCACGATCCTGATGGCCTGGTTCTGGCTGGCAATCATCGTACTTCTGATCCCGGCGTACTACGGGGTTTACGTGTATGCTTGGGGACTTCGCAACGGCAAAACGGTTATAAAAGGCTGGCGGCGGGCGGCCGGCTGGGTCGCGGCGGTGTTTTTCATCGCCATTGGATTCACGTTTGCCAACGGCCTGAGCCTGATGGACCATGTCGATCGGTGGGAGGAGATTTGGAGCAAGACTAATGTGGCCGGCGCGGCAATTGGCACCGGACTGAATATCGGCGACCCGACGCTATGGCCGCGGTGGCTTTTGATGTTCGGTTTGGCCTTGGGCACCACGGCGGTGTGGGTGCTGGTCGATACCGTATTTTTTAATCGCAATGCGGCTGAAGATTACAAACGTTGGGCCTGGAAATTTGCCAAGATTCTTTATACCGTGGGCCTGATCTGGGCAGCGGCGGCAGGGACGTGGTATGTGTTCGGCACGTGGAGCGAAGAACTTCGCAAGACCATGTTCGCCTATCCCACCGTTTTGCTTACGGTGCTAACGGCCCTGGCCACGGGACTACCGTGGATCATGATCGTGACCGAACGGCTTTGCCCGGCCAAACGACCGCTGGTGGCCGGCATTGCCTTGGCACAAGTCGGAGTGCTGGGCATCAACGCCGTCAGCCGGCAGGTGGTGCAGAACATCAACCTCTCGGCGGTATTCGACGTATTCAGTCAAAAGATCGAGGTCCAGTGGGGGCCGATGGCCATGTTCCTGGCCGCGTTCGTTATCGGACTTGGGATTTTGGCATGGATGCTTGTGCAGGTGTTAAAATCATCAGCCAATCAGCCGCGCTGATTTTCTCAGCCAGCCAACCGCCGCGGCGGCGATCAAAAGCATGATAAAGGTTCCCGGTTCGGGTACGGCGCGTATTGTTCCGTCGCCGAGAGGACCTCCGGGAATGGGATTGATCGTAACCGTTGCGCCGTCGCCGATGGTGAGCGTATTTTGCACTATCGAATCCGCGGTTAGCAGGCCATCGACGATAGTAATTCCCGACCCGGTCAAATTACCCGTGACGTCAAACTCGCTACCAGCGCCCACGGTCAGGGCGCCGGAATTGGCCAAATCGGCTATGGTTGTAAAATTCCGCCCGTTAAGGACGCTGAAATTACCTTGGTTATCGGCAAGGGTATTGATCTTGGTAAATAATGATCCGAGACCATCTAAAGTCACAGTGGCTTGGTTTGTGGTAATGTTGCCGGTGTTTGCGATGTCCAGCGTGGAATTTGCCCTTACATTCCATGTGCCGCCGGTTAGCGTATTGCCGGCTAATTGTGTCACTCCACCCTGAAGAATCAGGGTTCCTTTTTGTGCTTCCACGGTTCCGGTGTTGTTCATGGCGAAGGCGATGTTGACTGTGCCCGTTTGGGGCGCGGCGAAAAACCCGCCGGCATTATTTATCGTGGGCGCGGTTCCGCCGTCGTTGATGAACCAGGTCTCTCCTTGCAGGACTACAGATGCTCCAGTTTGGTTGTTGAAGATCGCGCCGTTGCTGCCATATAGCTGTGTGCTGGAGTAAAAGCCAGGGGCAAAGTAGGGGGAAATCACAGTCTGGCCCATGTTGGTCAGCGTGCGGCCGTCGAGAATCAGGTCGCCGTTGAAATAATTGGTGGATCCCTGGATTACGGTCGCGCCGCTGCCGATCATTTCGCCGCCGGACCAGTTAAAGGGTCCGGAAAAAGTCAGCGTGGCCGTGCTGCTTAAGATCCCTTGACTGAAATTAACTTTACCAGGGATAGTTGTTGGAGAACTGAATGCAACCGCGGCCCCGTCAATGTTGATGGTCCCCAAGTTGTTGAAGCTCGCACCGATCAGGTTGTGCGTCCCGCCGGTAAAAGCCAAGG
>JBEKSO010000474.1:0-3264 GCA_049516935.1 Thermoguttaceae bacterium | reverse complement strand
ACAATCCCAACATCAAGTTTGGCATTGGAACACCCGTGGATTCATTGGCCAATTTCAAACTCGATGAAGGCGGCTTGAAATTCGGCTTTCTCGACACCAGCCTGGGTGCGTTCCTTAATGCCCTGGAAACCGTGGGCGACACGAACGTCATTGCAAATCCGCGACTGATGGTGCTGAACAAGCATCGGGCCGACATTCAAATAGGCGAACAAAAGGGATATCTGAGTTCCACGGTCACTGAAACAAGCACCACTTACGCCGTACAATTCCTGGATCTTGGCGCCCAATTGCGATTGCGCCCGTTCGTATCCAGCGACGGCCTGATACGCATGGAAATCCATCCTGAATTGTCCGACGGCGACGTGAAAACGCAAAACGGCGTCACGCTGCCCAACAAAACCATCACCCAAGTCACCACCAACGTGATGGTTCGCGACGGCTGCACGGTGATTATCGGCGGGCTGATGCGCGACCAGGTGGTAAACAACATCACGCAAGTTCCGTTTTTTGGTAGTTTGCCGATAATCGGCGTCTGTTTTCGAGACACCGATGAAACCGTCGAGCGTTACGAGGTGCTGGTGCTGATTACGCCGAGAATCGTGTATGAGCCGGGCACGTGCCAGGAGGGTGAAAAAGCGGCCTGCGAATATTATCGCCGCCACGGCACTTATGCCGACAAAATGAACCCCCTGGGCAAGCGCTCCATTGCGCGGCGCTATGTCCGGCTGGCCCAAGCCGCCTGGGCCGACGGCTATCAAAGAAGGGCCTTGCGATTCGCTGAAATGGCGGTGCAATTCGATCCGGTCAATCGCGCAGCCATCGATTTACGCAGCGACATCTGGCTCGGCAAGAAAGAAGGCGATCATACACAGGGAGCCGAGTCACCCAGAGGGTACCCGGTATGCGATCTTGCCGCCCGAAACCCGTTGGACGGCGATACCGTGGCCGATTGGCTCATCGACGATCTGGAGGGGCCGGCCGCGCCGCAAGTTATACCGTTGCACCCGTACGATCGCGGCATTCCGGGCACTCACGAGGATATCCCGCGTCCGAAAAAACTTCCATGAATTGATTTAATTGAAAAGAATTGAGATTCGTCTACTTGACTTAGAATCCATAAAATGAAGTATTCAGAGCAGATTCGAGAAAAACTGCCGGTGCTGATTTTTGTTACAGCGGTTATACTTGCATTGTCAACGGGCTGCGCAAGTTTGCCCATTGCCAAGTCGTTATTCGGCGACGGTGGCGCCGAAAAGCGGCAGCGGCGCAATGAGGAGGTTATACGAAATTTCGAAACGCACCGGGACCAGGCCGCTTATGAAGCCGCCTTGGCGCGATGGGAGCAGAACGATTCCAAAGGCTGCCGAGAGGGATTGGATATATTACTGGCCCGCAATCCCCGCCATATCGATGCCCAACTTCTGCTGGCCGAAGTAAATCTTCTCGATAAACGCCCGCAGGATTCTCTAAAACAGGTGGACGAGGCGCTCCGCCAGCAGCCCGGAAACGCCCGAGCGCTGTATACCAAAGGATTGGTGCTGGATGCCATCGGTCAATCGACCGGCGCAGCGGCTTATTACGAGCAGGCTGCCCGGGCCGAACCGGAAAACGAAATGTATGCGCTATGTTGTAAGAATGTCGAGGATTCCGAGGGCTCCGACGAAGCATGCTCGAATGCCGCCATTCCGACGGCTTACCAGGCGCCTTTGAATTCAGATAAAAATGTTTCTTCGTCAACCGGCGAGCAGCGACCTACTTTGGCGACGCCTGCGATCAGGCAGCCCGCCGCGGAATCTCCATCGCTTGCGATGCCGATGTCCGAAGCCGCCGATAAAATGAAAGAAGTCGCCGGTTTTAGCGATTCTTATGCACATGCCGAATCTGCCGTTTCGGCGGAAGAATTGCTGAGCGAAGGGCAGCGGGCGTTATTGGATGGCTCGATCGACGCGGCCCGGATTGCCTTCCATAAAGCGGCGGCCTACCAGCCGAATAATCCACAAATAACGATTGTTTCGGCAGGCGCGGCATTACGAACGAACCATGCGGAAATGGCCGTAGATCTGCTTGTGCCGGCTGCCAAACATTTCTCCAAATCGGCCGCGATTTATCGCATGTTAGGCGTGGCCTACTATCGGCTGGGCGACTTCCAATCTTCCGAAGTTGCACTGCAACAAGCACTTTCGTTGGACAAGTCGAGTGCTTTATCCTATTTTTTGATGGGATGCACGTTGGCGAAACTTGGGCAGGCCGAGTCGGCGGATGCCCATTTCCAACAGGCACGAGCCCTCGACCCCCGCTATACCGTGCGTCGTTAATGCAAGTATAAGCCTCGCGTCCGACGTTCTACCGGCGATCATCCCCCACTGGGAAACTCTATGCGCTTAAAGTTTACGGCCTGCGGCCTTTTGCCAGGTTTCCAGGCGCATGAGGAAAAAGATGCCATTCGTTACAAATAAGTTTTTTCACACCGCATGAGTAACTCGAATTCGTATAAACCGGCTGTCGTGGCGGCAATCGCAATTGCCGGCGGACTGGCATTGGCCTGGTTATGGATTATGGAATTTCATACGGCATCGCTTGTGCTGTTTGCGGGCTTGCCGTGCGCGGGGTCAATTTGTTGTTGTGGACTGCTTACGCACCTGCTTTTGCGTCAAAAAAGGCAACTGCAACAATTCCAGAGGCATATCGAAGCTATGTGCCTCTGCCGTATGCTTCCCGGATCAAACGACAACATGCCTGCCTTGCCCGCGGATCATCCTATGAGCAATTTTGCGGAACAGATTCGGAATACCATACTCGACTACAAGCGGCGCGCGGAGGACATGGAACACGCCCGTACCGCTCAGGAGGTTCACCGCCTTCGCGCCGTAAATCGGGCCGAGCAGATCAAAAATATATTCGAGGGATTGGCCGACCCGATCTTGGCTATCGATGGGTATGACGAGTTGGTGCTGGCCAATCACAGCGCGGAAGAGATATTTCATTTTGAGACGGAAAAGATCGAAATCCGGGCCTTGGACAAAATAGTGCGTTGCCAGAAGCTGATCGATTTGTTGGCGTCCGTGAGGCAGCGAAAAATGACGGGCTCGCGTTCCGAAGAGATCGAATTAACCGGCGAGAATGGAATGCCGAAATGGTATCGCGCCACGGCCTGCAAGCTGGCCGCAGGCAATGACGAATCGCCGGATAAATCCCCGGCATCGGAAGGCGCGGTGGTGGTGCTCCGCGATATCGGCGACCATAAAGCCGTGCAAAAACGGAACG
>JBEKSO010000473.1:0-3274 GCA_049516935.1 Thermoguttaceae bacterium | reverse complement strand
AAATACCTTGCCTTTCATGGGCAGCACGGTCCCGGCCGCCAACTGACTCTTGGCAAAGGCAATTGGAAAGTGCTCGCTGATGCCCATTACTTCGCCGGTCGATTTCATCTCCGGCCCGAGGACGATGTCCACGCCCGCGAATTTCACGAACGGAAATACGGCCTCCTTGACCGATACTCTTTTCGGCACGGGCTCTTTGGTATAGCCTTGCTCGGCCAGCGAAACCCCGACCATTACCTTGGCGGCCGCCTTGGCCAGCGGCATGCCCGTGGCCTTCGATACAAACGGCACCGTGCGGCTCGCCCGCGGATTCACCTCGAGCACGTACACGATCTGCCGGCCTTCCTCGCGCTTCACCGCGTACTGCACGTTCATCAGTCCCTTGACTTGCAGATACCGGGCCATTGCGCAGGTGGCTTCGTGTATTTCCTTGATCACATTTTTATGCAGCGTGTGCGGCGGCATGACGCAGGCCGAATCGCCCGAGTGCACGCCGGCCTCTTCGATGTGCTCCATGATGCCCGCCACCAGCACCTGTTCGCCGTCGGCGATGGCATCCACGTCCATTTCGATGGCATCTTCCAAAAAGCGGTCGATGAGCACCGGCTGCCCCTGGGCCACCACGAAGGCCGCGGCCACGAAGCGCTCGAACTGAGAGTTGTCGTAACAGATCTCCATGGCCCGCCCACCGAGCACGAAACTCGGACGGACCAGCACCGGGAATCCGATCTTCGCCACTTCCACCCGGGCCTGGGCCATGTTCCGCGCAATCCCGTTGGCCGGTTGCTTCAATCCTAAGCGCCGCAGCAAATTGGCGAATTTTTCCCGGTCCTCGGCGTCCTCGATCGTATCAACGCTGGTGCCGATGATCGGCACACCGGCGTTCGAAAGCGCCCGGGCCAAATTCAGCGGCGTCTGCCCGCCGAACTGCACGATCACCCCGTCCGGCTGCACCCGGTCGCATATATTCAGCACGTCTTCGGTGGTAAGCGGCTCGAAAAACAACAGGTCGCTCGTGTCGTAATCCGTAGAAACAGTTTCTGGATTCGAATTGACCATGATCGACTCGATGCCCAGTTCCTTAAGGGCGAAACTGGCGTGGCAGCAGCAGTAATCGAACTCGATGCCTTGCCCTATGCGGTTCGGCCCGCCGCCCAAGATCACCACCCGCCGCTTGTCCGGTTTTTTCGCCGGCGTTTCGTCCTCGTCTTCGTATGTCGAATAATAATACGGCGTGTAGGCCTCGAACTCGGCCGCGCACGTGTCTACCGACTTGAACGTAACCACAATCCCCCGCGATATGCGATGCCGGCGAACGTCTATCTCCGTGGTGTTCCAGATCACGGCCAATTGCCGGTCGGAAAACCCAAACTGCTTGGCCCGCCGCAGCGTGGCGTCGTCTACGTTGTGCAATCCGCCCAGTTCTCGGAGATGCTCTTCCATCTCCACGATCTCTTTGAGATTCTCCAAGAACCAGGGATCGATGCTTGTCAAATCGTAAATCTCGTCGATCGACATTCCGTACTTCATGGCGTATCGCAAGCACCACACCCGCTGATCGCCCGCCACGGCCAGTTTCGAGCGGACTTCGTCAATGCCCGGCTGCTCCGAAGTGCCCCAAAGATCCTTGCCGTCGCAGCCGAATCCGAAACTCCCCACTTCCAATCCCCGCAACGCCTTTTGAAAGGCCTCCTTGAACGTGCGTCCAATGGCCATCGTCTCGCCCACGCTTTTCATCTGCGTGGTAAGCTTCGGGTCGGCCTCGGGAAATTTTTCAAAGGCGAATCGCGGCACTTTCACCACCACGTAGTCGATCGTGGGCTCAAAACAGGCCATCGTCTCCCGCGTGATGTCGTTGGGCAGTTCGTGCAGCCGGTATCCAACCGCCAGCTTGGCAGCAATCTTGGCGATGGGAAAGCCCGTGGCCTTCGACGCCAGTGCGCTGCTGCGGCTTACGCGCGGATTCATCTCGATGACGACCATCCGCCCGGTCTTGGGATGAACGGCGAATTGGATGTTCGACCCGCCCGTATCTACGCCAATCTCGCGGATCACGGCCAGCGAGGCGTCCCGCATCCGCTGATATTCCTTGTCGGTCAGCGTCTGTGCCGGGGCCACTGTAATCGAATCGCCCGTATGCACGCCCATGGGATCGAAATTCTCGATCGAGCAGATGATCACCACGTTGTCGTCGGCGTCGCGCATGACCTCCATCTCGTACTCTTTCCAGCCCAGTACGGCTTCCTCCAGCAGCACTTGATGGATTGGCGATAAGTCCAGTCCGTATTGCACCAGGCTGTCGAATTCATCGCGGTTGTAGGCCACGCTCGAACCGGTGCCGCCCAGCGTGAAACTCGGGCGGACCACGCAGGGCAGGCCGATCTCGCCCACGACCTTCCGCGCCTCGCGCAAACTGCCTATCGTCTCGCCGCGAGGAACCTCCAAACCGATCCGTTCCATGGCTACCTTGAATTCGCTCCGCGATTCGGCCTTCGAAATCGCCTCGGCCGATGCCCCGATCAATCCCACGCCGAATTTTTCCAAAATCCCATGCCGCACCAGGTCCATGGCCAAATTCAATCCCGTCTGGCCGCCCAGCGTCGGCAGCAAAACGTCGGGCCGTTCTTTCTCGATCACCTTGGCCACGATTTCCCAGGTTAAAGGTTCGATGTAGGTCCGGTCGGCCATTTCCGGATCGGTCATGATCGTGGCCGGGTTGGAATTGACCAACACCACCTCATAACCCTCCTCCCGCAGGGCCTTGCAGGCCTGGGTGCCGGAATAGTCGAATTCGCAGGCCTGTCCTATGATGATCGGCCCGGAACCAATGAGCAAAATTTTATGTATGTCGTTGCGTCGTGGCACGTGCGATCAATCCTTTGATATAGTGATCCTCAGAATAGCGAAGAACTCCGCTTTTACCCCAAAAGGGTTAAAGCGACGCCTAAAATTTCCCAATCATACCATGATAAAACCCCGCTGTTCAAGGGGCGGCGGAAAAGTGGCGTTCGGTCCGCGAATTTGTCCACACACTCGATAGGAAAGTGAGATCGGTTCATATTAAAAACATAGATGGGATATTTGTCCCTATATTTGTTCTTGTAAAGTCCACATCAAATGGTAAACTCATGGTTACTCTTCTTATTTCAATCATATTTACTCAAACTGTAAAAGAGTTATGTTCAATATTGGCATAAATCATGGCGTCACGCCCGTTTACGGGCGTTTCCGCGCAGCGGTAATAGGCCTGACGTTTACGTCAGGTTGGGAGGTC
>JBEKSO010000472.1:0-3302 GCA_049516935.1 Thermoguttaceae bacterium | reverse complement strand
AAAATAATAGAATTCCTGACGCTATAAGATCTATAACGGCCATAGATGAATCTGTTAATTATTATTGGTTAGGTCCCCTTAATACTATATGATGGAAAGGATGTAACGTGGATTGGGAGCCTCTAACACTTTATGATGGAAAGGCTGTCATTTAATAGGGAAATTACACCTAAAAATATATCAAACAGTCATTAATAAACAATTTTTCATATTTCATTTTATTAATGTTTGTGTACAATTTTACGAATAGAGACAGATGGCTTATAAAATGGAATTTGGGATAAAGAAATAAGTGGCGATCTGAGATGCTTTTCCACATGATTTTTCAGCCCGTTGACACCCTGATTTAAATCATTATTTAGGGGAGTCCTTTTTTAATAGGGCAAGACGTGTGGTGTCTTTTATGTCTATGGAAGTTCCGATCCCCCAAGATAATTCCTTGGCGGCGGAGAAAGTTCGCTCGTTTCCGCAAACTCCCGGTGTTTACCTGATGAAAGACGCCGCGGGCAGGGTTATCTACATCGGCAAGGCGAAAAACTTGCGCAACCGGGCGGGCAGTTACTTCCTCAAGGCGGCCGGCGAAGATCCGCGCACGGCAAAACTGGTCCTGGAAATCCGCGATATCGAGTATATCGAGACAAAAAACGAGATCGACGCCATCCTTACGGAAGCCCGGCTTATTAAGGACATTCTTCCCAAGTACAACAGGGAACTCCGCGACAGCAAGACGTTTCCCTACCTGGA
This sequence comes from Thermoguttaceae bacterium, assembly GCA_049516935.1. Taxonomy (GTDB): domain Bacteria; phylum Planctomycetota; class Planctomycetia; order Pirellulales; family Thermoguttaceae; genus JBEKIK01. The sequence continues at coordinate 2,558 of JBEKSO010000472.1, read as the reverse complement.
AATCCACGTGCGCGAGGATTTTCCCCGCGTCTGCTTCACCCGCGAACCGAAAGGGCACGGCTCGAAACTTTACGGGCCGTTTCCCAATCCGCGGCAGTTGCGCGGGGCGATCCAGGCGCTGCAAAAAATCTTCAAGTTTCGCACCTGCACGCTGGAAATCGACGCCGACGACAAGCGCTGGCAATGGTTCCGCCCCTGCCTGCTGCATTCCATCGAGCAGTGCACCGCTCCATGCAATCTGCGGATCTCGAAGGAAGAGTATCGCAAGGGCATCAGGCGGCTGCAACAGGTTTTAGACGGCAAGAAAGATGCCTTGCTCAAGGAAATGCACAAAGAGATGGAGACGGCGGCAACGGAATTGCGTTTCGAGGAAGCCGCCCGGCTGCGCGACGAAATCGAAATGCTGCAATCGCTCGACAAGCGGGGCGTGCTGGAAACGCACGTACAGCCCGAGGTCTTTCCCATCGATCCGAAAAAAGGGCTGGCCGGTTTGCAAAAGATCATGCATTTACCCCAGCAGCCGCGGATCATCGAAGGCGTTGACGTGGCCCATACGGCGGGCATGGAAACGGTGGCCTCGGTTGTGCAATTTATCGACGGGCTGCCGTTCAAGCCCGGGTACAAGCGGATGCGGATCCATCAGGGGAACGGCGGGGACGATTTCGCCGCCATCCACGAAGCCGTATCCCGGCGGTTCCAGCATCTCCAAAAGGAAAACGAAAGCATGCCGGACGTGTTGCTGATCGACGGCGGCAAAGGGCAACTCAACGCGGCCCTGAGCGCATTGGCCGGCCTGCAAATCGAGCCGCCTATCATACTTGCCTTGGCCAAGCGCGAAGAGCTGGTTCACGTAATGCACCGCGATGAGCCGCTGCGATTAAGCCGCCATTCATACGCGTTAAGGCTGTTGCAATACGTCCGCGACGAGGCCCATCGCTTCGCCCAACACTACCATCACATCTTGCGGCGTCGTTCGACCCTGGGCGAATAAACCTCGTACTTAACCCCGGTGAATACACCAGCGGTCTGGATGCTTCTTTATGCCACGTCAGGTCATTGTGTCTATTGCAAATTTAGAATTGCAAATTTAAAATTGCAGATTGAACGGGCGTAACGATTTTCGCATCCTCCAGCCTACATTCTTCATCAGGATTCCAACATGTCTCAATCGATTCACTCACAGTATTTTCGAATGGCGGCTGGTTTATCACTGATTTTGATCGTTCTTTTTGTTTTTTCAGCGCAGGCCGGCGAGCCGTGGAAATTCATCGTTTGTGGAGACAGTCGAGGGAAGGATAACGGCGTGAATGCCGAAATCCTCGGCCCTTTGGCCGAACAGATCGCCAAGAGCGGCGCCGATTTCGTCCTATTTGCCGGCGACTTGATTACCGGCTCATTGCTGCACTCAACCTCAAAAAAATATCTTGATCAATGGCGGACCACGATGGCTCCGGTTTACAAAGCGGGCATTAAGGTCTACCCGATCGCGGGAAATCACGAATGGATGGACTATAATTTGCCCGAGGTCTGGCGCCAGGAGTTTCCCGAACTGCCCGGCAACGGCCCCAAGGGCGAGGAAAAGATGACCTACTCCTTCACGCACAAAAACGCCCTGGTCGTCGGGCTCGATCAATACTCCAATCACCGTCACGAAGTCGACCAAAAATGGCTTGACAAGCAACTTGCCGCCCGCGACGCCAAGGCCCAGCCCCATATTTTCGTGTTTGGCCATGAACCGGCCTACGCCACGCTGCACGCCGATTGCCTTGACAACGACGAACAAGCTCGGGACGCGTTTATTCAGAGCCTTGTCGATGCAGGCGCACGGTTATACTTCTGCGGGCACGACCACTTTTATAACCACGCCGAAATTCGCGGTTTTTTGCGGAACAATCAACCCATCGTTTTTCACCAGTTGATCGCCGGCACGGCCGGGGCCCCGATCTATCATTGGAAAGGCGAATACGGCGGAAAAAACGGAGCGGGCAAAACCGTCGCAAAAATCAGCCATGATGAGCATTGTGGAAGCTTTTGCCAGGTTGACGTCGATGATTTGAAGGTGACAATAAAGTACATTAAGCGCCAAGACAACGGCGACTACTCGGTTGACGAAACATTTTCATACACAATACCCGGCCGGCAATAGGGGTTATGCTAAACCGGCTAAAATTTTGCAGAGGTCTGAAAATCCCGTAAAACGCTTACAAACTCGTAACTTTGTTATTAGGAGGGCATTTTATGCCGCAAGAAATGGCAATGCTTCAAATGTTAAATCAAACTGGAAACGGATGGCTAACGGCCGTATTGTTGACAGGATTGCTATTGGCCTTATTATTCAAACCGGAGCGTGTTTATAGTTGGGCACTTATGCGTTTGTCGTGTTGGCTTTTGGCGGTTTCGATCGTGATTCCGCCTATATTAAACACATTCATGGCTATAAATTCTGGTTCTGCGGCATCTTTTCGTCCACCTAGTATTGGTTCGCCGGATTACCTGGTTATGACTTGCATTTACGCACTGGGCCCCATTCTAATGGGAATCAGCATTATATGCGGACT
>JBEKSO010000471.1:0-3317 GCA_049516935.1 Thermoguttaceae bacterium | reverse complement strand
ATAACGGCCCAGCGCCGAGTTATGTTGTTGACGATCAGCGGATCTTGGGCCAAGAGCGCCTCTGCCGTAAGATTGAATTCCGCCAAGGTCACCAGCATCCCTCCGTCGACGCGTTTGTGCGGTATGGGTTTGATGCCGCTGGGATTCATTTCAAAGGCCCCGGCCGATTCCGGCACTCCCGCTGCCACGAGTGTAAGGTTTTTCGCCGCCGATTGCGCGGGCACGCATTGTGCCCCGGACGAATACCAAATGGGCAGCAACAATCGAGCCCGCTCGGCTTGAAGCATTGCGGCGACAACTTCTTTTTCGCTGCACTTGCCGGTAGTCACAAAATCGCCCGCTGCCGCCCAAGGCTCGATGAGTTCCAGTTCCAAATTCAACAGTTGCACAGCAAGGGCGCGGTGGCGGGTCTCCGTGTCGTTTGCATCCAAGGGCGAGGAAGAGACAAACAGCAGTCCGCGACTCTTCGAGGTTATTGCCGTAAGGGCCATAAGCTGCATCTGCTCGAAAGATATTTCCAGCGGCGTTGCATTGCCGGGCTCAAGCGCGGCGATCTGTTGGCGGAGTGATTCGTTGACCTGGGTCTGGATGGTGGTCCAGACGGACGTTCCAGGCCGGGCCAGGAGCGGCTGCCGGTCGACCCACGTGCCGTAGTCGGCCAGTTCCATGCTGGTGCCCAACGGGCGGCGGTCGATAAGCAAAATCATGGCGCTATCCAGCCGGCTGTACCCGCGGAGATCGCTGCTTGGACGGCAGATCAGGGGGCGCTCGCCGCGATGGTCGGCGTTGCGGATTTGTTCGGCCCAACGGCGGGTGGTTTCCAGGCGCTGGGGCACTGGCAAGGCGCCGGCGGCGCCTGATGGCCGGAAGGGGACAGTCCCATTTTCGTCGGACGAAAATTGGGACAGTCCCCAGCTTGTGCTTAAATCCCACATCAACACGGGATCGAATGCCGGCCCGACGTCGCTTAGCACGGCCGCCGGGTCGTTTGCGCCATTGGATCTTGGCGGGCGGGGCGGCGGACAGATCACCCAAAGTCCAAGCCTGTCGGCCTCTTCCAGGATTTCCTGGGCGGGCAGCCTTTTCAGCCAGACGGTATTAAAACCCATTTGCTTTAAGACGGACAGCGGCTCGCCCTGGTGTTCGATTGCCCGGGGAAAAAAAGGCCGGCTATCCACCGTAAGCACCGAACCCGATAGTTTCACTTCATGCCGCTTGGGTTGGATGGGCACAAACGGCGCCGTGCGAGAAGGATCGTTGCCGGCGAAACCTTGTGTGGCACGGGCATCTTGCCCGTGATTATCCGTGTCCGCGCCAATGCCGGCCATGGCAGCGTCGCTTGGGGGATTTCCAGCGATGGAACCGGCGGCCTGAGCCGGGGGTCCGCTTCCTTTGGGCATCCAGGCGCTGTTGCCCGAAGCGTCATTGCCTACCGGGGGCAGAGGATTTACCGTCTGCGCTTGAGCCGGGACCGACGTGCTGACGTACCCGGCGACGTCCAAATCGTCGATCCACACGTTTGTCACGCCCGGTCCGCCGTAGACGTTCAACAACAGGGCGTCGATATAGGCTTCGCGTCCATCCACGTTTGGGCCGAACTGGCTGTGCAAAATGCGGATTTGGCGGGCCAGAAGCCGGGGCATGTCGGTAATCCGCAATTCCTGCCAGCGACCGGTGTCGGTGTAACTTGTTCCCGCAACCAACGTGGAAACCGGCCGGCCGGTCTTGGAATCGGTCGTCCGCGGCAGGACAAGCCGGGCAAGCAATTGCAGGCCGGATCGATCGGACTTGATCCACAGGCTGGGCATCAGTTCGTCTATGACTATCGGCCGGCCGACATCATGGGCAATGTAGACATAGGAACCGCCGTTGCTCGACACCCTCAGCCACTCGCATCCCTTGCCGGTGTGTGCTTCGTTCTGGACCCGGCGGTGGTCGAGTATGCGATATTGGGCGTCGCCGCCGGCGTCGCGCCAGGAAATTTCCGTTGCCTCGAATCCCTCATACCATGCAGTTTGTCCATAAACCGTACCTGCGGCCGTGAGCACGGACATTAGAAAAACCGCAAATATCGGCCGGGGGGAAAACATGAATAAGGGATTGGGGATTGGGGATTGGAGATTTGAGATTAAGGATTAGTCCTGCAAAGTATGGGTGGACTTGGATTTTACGAAATTAATCTGCTGTTTCCCGGGTTGCGGGAACTATTTTCGCCAAAACTGTCCTGTTACCATGGACTACAAGTACAAAAAGCTTTGTGGCCATTCGGCCACGCTTTGCCCGGGTTGCGCACCTTGACGTAACTGGTGCTTGTATCAGGAGTTGTGAATAATATCCAGATCAAACGTTGTATTTTTTCAGCATGCATTGCATGCAAAGAAAAGGGGTATTTTGCTGTAAGTTGTTATTTAAAAAGAATTTAAGGATTTATTTTATCGCTTGGCACATCTCGGCACATCGCGTGCTTAATATGAAAAACAACCAACCATGAAGGAGACACCAATGAGCGATCCCGCACCCGTTACGAAGCCGAGCACCGACGAAATTCCACGAGAAATTCTGGATCTGGCCGAGGCAATAAACTTCCTGCCCGATGATTGCCGGCAAAAAGTCGATCCGTTTCTCAACCGAGTAATCGACAGCACCCGCCGACGCCGAAAAATCCTTTCACTTGTCCAGGACGCTCTCAGCCAACTTCGCTTGGATATGAAGTATCTGGCTTTTGACCTGGAAGCCACGCGCCGCGAGCGAGATGAGTACCGCCGGAAAATTGAAGAAACTTAAAGGATATTATGACGGATACCCCATAAGCTGGGTTGCAACGGTTGTAGAGCGAACCTAGCATAAAAATAGAGCCTGCTAATTATTGCTGACGGGCTTGGTTGGGGTGACAGTTAGACTGTCACCCCAACCAATATATTTGGCATCATATTTTATCATCAGTTATTTCATCAAGTTAATCGGAAAGAGTCGGCATGGTCCATGCAAACGCCGAACAAATCGGCCAGCATGCGGTTGATCTCGGTCTGCTTACTCAACAGCAGTTGCTCGAGGTCCAGGCTTCATTCGGCGGCAGCAACGTTGGCGTGCAAGATTTCATGCAAACTCTTGTGCGCCGCGAAATTTTGACCAACTACCAGGTCGAACGCTTGCTGAAGAACGAGAAGTCGGGGTTCTTCTTCGACCGATACAAGGTCCTGTATCTGGTCGGCACCGGCACCTTCTCCCGCGTGTATCGGGCCGTGCATTGCGATACGGGCGAGGTGCGGGCATTGAAGGTGTTGCGGAGCCGCTTTAGCGAACGTCCGGATCAATAC